>JANWWA010000006.1 GCA_025056565.1 Chloroherpetonaceae bacterium
GCACCGCTATCTGCCAATGCACGCACCTTTACACTCAGCACCTCTTCAGGCTTGATAAAGCCACGCGCTGCCATCCCGATGTAATCAGCGTTAAACAGTTCAATATCAGCATATACCAGCCCCATGGTGCCCTCTATTTTTGAAAAACGCTCGTTAGTAAGGTCAATGACTTTGCCGTTTTGGATGAGTGGTCTATCCATCGTAAGGTGCAGCATAGTGTTCTCCTTGCTTCTTTCGGTGCGCATCACTGAAAAGGTGCTCTCTCGTTGGCTAACTCAGGCACCCATTACGCATGGCTCACAGCTTTGCTCTTCAGGAAAGTTGCAACACTGGTTCTATCCTTCTAGGTGAAAGGCACTGGCTAAGCGGACGACTCTGCCTGCTCAGCTGCATGATAGGAGCTGCGCACCAGTGGGCCGGACTCTACGTGGCGAAAGCCCATCTCTAAGCCCACACGTTTATACATCTCGAATTCTTCCAGCGGTACGAAGCGATGCACGGGTAGGTGCGCTTTGGTGGGCTGCAGGTATTGCCCAATTGTAAGAATATCAACCTTGTGGGTGCGCAGGTCTTGCATCACGGCGAGCACTTCCTCAGGCTGTTCGCCAATGCCGACCATCAGACCGGATTTGGTAACCAGTTGGTAAGTCTCTTTGGCGTATTTGAGCAAGTCCAGTGAGCGTTGATACTTGGCTTGTGGGCGCACGAGGCGGTAGAGTCGGGGCACGGTTTCAATGTTGTGGTTTAGGATTTCGGGGCGCTCGCGCATAACGGTATCCCACGCAGCCGTGTCGCCTTGAAAGTCAGGAATTAAGACTTCAATGTGCGTAGCAGGGTGAGCTTTACGGATTTCGCGAATGGTCTCAGCCCAGATGCTGGCACCGCCGTCGTCTAATTCATCACGGTTGACACTGGTGATCACGGTGTGGCGCAAATTCATCAGGCGGACAGCTTCGGCGACGCGCTTTGGCTCAGCAAGGTCAAGTTCCGTAGGGCGACCAGTCTTAACGGCGCAGAAGCCACATGAGCGCGTGCAAGTCTCGCCCAGAATCATAATCGTGGCAGTCCCAGCTCCCCAGCACTCTGCGATGTTGGGGCAGCGTGCTTCTTCGCAAACTGTATGGAGGCGATAAGAGTCAATAAGGGCTTTTAGTTTGGCGTAGCCCTCGCCTGAGGGCATGCGGACACGTAGCCAGTCTGGACGAGAGGTAGGCTTAGCAGGTGGCGAAGGCTGCAAAATGTTTAGGTCGGGTGTAGTAATCATTTCAAGATGTGAAGATTAAAAAGACTGAAAACGCATTGTAAGCTAAAAACACGCTGCTTACGCAGAAAGTGCCGCACCGAGCACGCTCAGGGCTTGCTTGCGCTGCGCAAGATTAGTCTCCCCCAAGTCAGCCCAGGGACCAAGGCTTTTACCAGAACGAATAATATGCAAGACCTCGTCGCGCAGTTTTGGGTCAAGTGCCTTATGCTCAAGCTGCAGAGCAGCCAGTGCCAGTTGAATGACGGCTAATACGTCTTCATTTTTGGCAATTTCGCCAAGTTCAGTTAGAACGCGCTCAGTGGCCGCAGGGACGGAGAGGCCTTCGGCAATTGCATCCTCAAAAATCGCTTTTGCGGCAGCAGCGGCGTCGTTATCAAAGATGTCGGACCCCCAGATGCCCATAGTTTTTGATTTGCGATTAAAGTGGTGTGTGCTCGTTGTAAGATTCCAGAGTGCGAACAAGGAACTGCAAGAAGTATCCCGCTAAAGCTCCGTCAATGATGCGGTGGTCATATGAAAGCGAAAGATACATCATTGAGCGGATGGCAATCACGTCGGTGTCATCGTCCAGTGTTTTCACTACAGGGCGCTTGACAATTGCACCCGTGCCCAGAATCGCTACTTGCGGCTGATTGATAATCGGGGCACCGAAAAGATTGCCAGTTGTGCCATAGTTGGTGATGGTAAATGTGCCACCTTGGATTTCATCAGGCAAAAGCTTTTTGCTGCGAGCCCGCGCGGCAAGGTCTTGCACGGCGCGCGCCAAGCCTACCAGATTCTTCTCGTCTGCACCTTTGATAACAGGCACAATCAGCCCACCTTCGCCACGCTCACCTAGCGCCACTGCAATACCGATGTTGATATACTTCTTGATAATAATCTTGTCGCCTTCGACCGAAGCATTGAGCATAGGGAATTCTTTCAAACTCTTGACCACTGCATCAACAAAGAAGGGCGTGTAGGTAAGCTTGATGCCATTTGTAGCCTCGAAGGTCGCTTTCTTCGCTCTGACAAGGCGGACGAGACCCGTTACATCGGCTTCGGAGACTGAGGTAACATGCGCTGAGGTTTGCTTGGAGCGCACCATATGCTCGGCAATCAGCTTGCGCATGTGATCCATCTGAATGACCTCAGCGCGGTTAGCATCATAGACGACTGGTGCAGGAGGCGGAGTCGGCTTTGCAGGCTCAGGTGCAGGAGGCGTGGGAGCTGGGCGAGTTTCGACCCTTGCCGCGGCGGATGCGGTAACAGGAGCAGGTGCAGCAGAAGGCACAGACGGAGCAGCCGGAGCGGTCGGGAGCGTGCGACCAGACTTGAGGTAATTGAGCACATCATTTTTTGTAACTCGTCCCCCGATACCAGTGCCGGGAATTCGGTTTAACTCCTGCATTGAAATACCTTCCTCTTGAGCGATACGCATCACAACAGGCGAGTAAAAACGGTTGCCGACAGGTGTATCGGCAGTGGCAGGCCGGTTGCCATTTGAATGTGGTGAGGCAGGAGAGAAAGCAGCGGGTGCAGTCGCAGAGGCGGGCGTAGGGGGAGTAGGCGACATAGCGGCGCTGACGTCTGTTTCAATGCGCGCAACCGTTGTGCCAATTGGCACAACGGTTCCTTCGGCAAAGAGAATTTCGGCAACGATGCCACTTGCAGAGGAGGGTACATCGGTGTCAATCTTGTCCGTGCTAATGCGAAGCAGGTTTTCGTCCTTCTGGATAGGGTCACCCACTTTCTTATACCACTCCAAAATTGTGCCTTCCATGAGGCTTTCGCCCATTTTCGGCATTACGATATCAACTTTTGCCATATAGTTAATTAACTGTTTAGTTACGGGGGAGAGTTACTATGCAAGGGTGAATATAGAAAAAAAGCGTTCTGCTAAAAAATTGTGCATAGCTCTAAGCTAGACAAGTGCGGTGAGGTCGCAAAGAAACTGTTAGCTGTGCTTTTGGCTTTATTAGGGGTAGGAACTTTTAAGCAAACGGTATGCCCAGAATTCAAGCGGTTGGAACAGCGCTGCCACCCTACAAGGTGACCCGAGATGAAAGCAAGGCGTTTGCACTAAGCCTGTACGGTGAGGTGTATCGGGGTGACCTAAGCCGATTGCTTGCGATTTTTGATAATACAGCAATCAATACGCGGCACTTTTGCGTGCCCCCTGAATGGTTTGCATCACCAAAGTCTTTCGAAGAAAAGAACAATCTTTACATTGAAGAAGGTTTAAAGTTGTCGGAGAAAGCGATTGCGGAAGTGCTGGAAAAAACAGGGCTGGACTACGACAGTATTGATTGTCTGATGTTTGTCTCTAGCACAGGCCTGTCGACGCCGACAATGGATGCACGCTTGATTGACCGTCTGCCGTTTCGAAAGAACGTGCAGCGACTGCCAATCTGGGGAGTAGGGTGTGCAGGAGGAGCAATGGCGCTTTCGTGGGCAATGCGGTTAGCGAAAGCAGAGCCAGAGCAAAAAATTCTTGCGGTCGTCACAGAGCTGTGCGGACTCACATTTATTCGCAATGACCTCTCCAAAGCCGCCGTGATATCCAGTGCCCTCTTCGCCGATGGGGCAGCAGCTGTGCTTATAACGGGTGATAAAGCAAAAGTGCCTGTTCAAACTCATGCGCCTTGTCTTCTGGCGGCAGCGACAGAGACAATGCCAAATTCACTGGATATAATGGGCTGGCATTTTTCAGAACTTGGCTTCAATGTGAAGTTGTCAAAAGATGTGCCTGAAGTAGTTCGTACGTTCTTGAGATCAGTGTTGGTAAGTTTCTTAAATAGAAGGCGTTTATCTCTTTCAGATATCAAGCATTTTATTACTCATCCAGGTGGCGCAAAAGTGTTAGAAGCCTATCAAGCGATCGGTATTCCGCCGTGTAAACTGCACTATGCGTGGGACGTGTTGCGCAAGTGTGGCAATATGTCTGCTGCAACCGTGCTATTTATTCTTGAACGGTTCTTGGAGGAGCTAAAAGACGAGCATGCAGCGTTTGGCGTCGTTACGGCCTTAGGACCCGGTTTTTCAGCTGAACTTGTGCTCTTGCATTGGGATTAGAATGGAGTGGCTGTATTTTGGTGCGCTAATTGCCTTTTTAGCTCTGCAGCGCCTAAGCGAACTCTGGATAGCCAAGCGTAACGCCGAGTGGATACGCTCGCAGGGAGGTTACGAGGTGGGAGCAGGACATTACAAATGGATGGTCTTGTTGCATATTGGCTGGTTTCTCTCAATGGTAGGGGAGTATGTATGGCGTCGGCCAGCGTTGCCCACGCACTGGTGGGTGTGGCTAACACTATTCTTGCTGGCGCAAGTCGGACGCTACACCGTCATTGCAACGCTCGGCAAGTTTTGGAATACACGCGTTTTCATTTTGCCGAATGCACCAAAAGTGGAGCGAGGCATCTACCGCTATGTGCGGCACCCTAACTACTGGATAGTGCGGATAGAACTCTTTGTAGCGCCAATGATCTTTAACCTGCTTGGTACAGCAGTTCTTTTTTCTGTGCTAAACTTTTTTATGCTAAGAGTGCGCATTGCAGCCGAAGAAGAGGCACTGAAAGCAATGCCATCGGCAAAGGGAAAACAAAATTCTGTTATTGCAAAGTAAACACATCCAAAACAAAGATGCACATTACTATTGCATTCAGCTGCTTCCTCGTGAACTTCCTCTACGGCATTTTGGCAAAACTCCGTGTTGTAGATGCAGCGCGCTTCAAAGTCGTGCACCATGTGATGTATTTTTTCGTGATGGCGTCTTTGGTTGCGGCAGTGAGCTTAGAGATTTACGAAAGGGGGGTGCCGGTCCCGCTCTTAGTGATGGTTGTAGCGCTGCTTGGAATGACACGGTTCAGTGGCAAGTCGAGCTGGCACTGGCGATATGCCGTGTTGTGCTTGGTGATGTATTTGGCAGTGGCAGGGTATTACTTCTACAGGTTTTCACAGTAATCTCTCTCAAAAGCATTAAGCTTTTGAAAGAAAAGGGCTTAAAGGGTATACTTTCACAACTGTTCAAACAGAGTAGACAAGATGAACCTTCCCAGGGATATTTTTGAGGTTATTCGGCAACGGCGAACAACCAACGGGTATTTTCTTGACCGTCCGCTTAGCGATGAGCATATCAAGATGATGTTGGAGGCAGCCAGTTTTGCGCCAAGCCATTTTAATTCGCAGCCTTGGCGCTTCGTGCTTATCCGTGACGAGAAGCGGCGTAAGGAGCTCGGTAGAATTGCTGGGCAATCTATGCGCGTCGTAATGGAAAAAGGAGACTTCTGGCGGCGATACTTGCGGTACTTTCGTTTTAGCAAAGAGGAAATCGAGAAAACAGGCGATGGTATCTACATTGACAATATGCCCGCGCCGCTGCGTCCCTTCATTCGCTACCTTTTCTCTGAGAAGGGTAGTGAAATGATGAATAAGCTCCGTGTGCCATGGATTTTGGCAATCGACTCTAAGAAACTGGTTTCCAGCTCACCGCTAATTTTGGGGGTCTTGCTGTCTAAGGACGAGTATAAGCCCGAAGAAAAGTCAGGAATGTATTGCCTTTTAGCACTTGGTATGGCCATTGAGAACATCTGGCTTGCGGCTACTGCCCTGGGAATTGGAGTGCAGTTTATTTCGCTTCCAATGGAAGCAGGCGGTGAGTATTGGCAAAAGTGCATTGAAATGGTCGCGCCGCCCCCCGATTACGAGCTCATTGCACTTTTTAGGCTTGGCTACATCAACCCAGACGCTAAGCGCCCTGTAATTGACTGGACGAGCACGCAACGCAAAGACGTGTCACAATTTTGCTTTGCGGAAACCTTCGGTCACCCTTGGCACCCAAAGTTAGATTCTGTCGCACCACTTGCTGAACACGCCTCTGGCAGAGAGAGCTTGCAAGCCGCGACGGACAAGAGTGCTGGAGACAAAGCGACTCTGACAGAGTAAGTGTTACAGCCTCTTTGAATAGCCGGCTTGCATACTTTATACTTTCGCATTTTGCATATTTTACTTTACATAATTTTCATTATACAACAGATTCACCTGCACGAAAATGTCTTGCTTTATTTAAACTGAGCTGCCCTGACACTCATCGAATCTAAGTGACGGCTCTCTGCAGAGGAACGATAAGTTGGAATTTACGCTTAGGTTACTTAGGTTTCGCCTGCAGCACTAACTGAAAGGTAAGAGATATGACACAGAATGCTGAACAAGTAGGTACGCCTACACTCTGCTACTTGTCTTTCGCGCATCAGATTTGGCGGCGGTTGCTGGCACTGCTTGCAGGGTACTTGATGCTCATCGGCGCATTGGCTACCACTCATAACGCGCTGGCATACGCACTGTCAGACACGGCAAGCAAGACCAAAGTGTATGATGACACGGAAGATGAAGAAATGGCATTTTACGGTGGCGCTTTCCGTCCACGACCGGGCATCGCAGGCGTCATTGGGCTGACCACCAACAGCTTTGTTGCGTCTTTCAACTTCGTGCATCAGCACACGCCTGACCTTATCAGCCTTATTAGCATTGGTATCACGACAGGACGCGATCCAGCTGAGATTGATCGGTTTGACCCCCTCTACGGCCAGACCTTCACCTTTGGTCCAGATGGCTTTCCTAAGAAATCAGGCTTAGTGATGCTTACTTCTTCTTTCGGGCTGCAACAGAGGCTTTTCCGCCGTGACATTACAAGCTCGTTCAGGCCTTTCGTAGAAGTGGGCGCAGGTCCAACAATCGGCTACATCCACATGATTTCTCGCTTGCCAGATGGTCTGGCAGACATTCCGCAGAATTATGAATTCTCAGGCACGATCTTCAACCCACGCGGTATTACGCTTGGGGTAAATGGATATGTCGGCGCAGGCGCATACTTCGGTGCAAACTTTCTTTCTCTGCAAGGTCTCACTGTGCGCTACATCGCAAACTACTTGCCCGCAGGCGTTGAGCTGCTGCGCGGCTCACGCGTCTCACTTTTTCATGGCATCTCTATCAACCTAATCTTCGGAACACTGTATAATTGAACAGCGATGCAGCGAAAAAAAATTTTACTGTCTGCTCTTGCAGATGTGAAACAAAACCCTTATATTTGCGTTCCATTCTGAACGAGATACCGCGGGGTGGAGCAATTGGTAGCTCGTCGGGCTCATAACCCGAAGGTTATAGGTTCAAGTCCTATCCCCGCCACGAAGAAGTAGAAAAGCCCGCCTCAGAGCGGGCTTTTCCTATTCTCTTGCTCCCTGCTCTACGGCGCGCTTCCCTGCTTGGCAGCAGCAGTTTCGCCAAGATACTTCTCAAACCACTCTACGTTGGACTGCATCACAATCTGCATCATTTTCGGTTCGTTTGGACCGTGCGGCTGGCGGGGTAGCTCCAGCATTCGCGTTGGAACGCCACGCATCTTGAGGGCACGATAAAACTCCATTCCTTGCGAAATCGGCACGCGTACATCTGCTGTGCCGTGCTGAATCATTGTGGGTGTTGTAACGTTCTTCACGTGCGTAATTGGCGAGTGCTTGTAGTACACCTCAGGCTGCTCCCAAAACGCACCACCAAAGTAGTCAGGGATAAAGTCAGGGATGTCGTTGGTGGTCATCATACTGACTAAGTTCGTAACGGGGGCACCAGCAGAAGCTGCCTTGAAGCGATTGGTCTGCGTTACCACCCATGAGGTCATATAGCCACCATAACTCCACCCCATTACGCCCAGCCGATTGGGATCAGCAACACCCATCTCAATGACCTTGTCAACGCCAGCCATCAAATCTTGGTAATCCATTCCGCCCCAGTCCTTGAAATTCGCACGTCGGAACGCTACCCCGTATCCTGACGAACCGCGTGGGTTGGGACGGAGAATCGCATAACCTTTCGCCGAGAACGTTGCAATCGGGTAGATGCTTCGGCTGCCGTTAAAAGTCTGCTGGAACACACCAGCGGGACCCCCATGAATGTTAAGAATGAGCGGCACTTTCTTGCCTGGTGTGTAACCAACTGGGTAGGTCAGCAAGCCCTCAATTTCTTTACCGTCGCTGCTCTTCCAGCGAATTAGCTCAGTTTTGCCCACTGATGGCAGTTTCAGGTCGGCATTTGCCCGAGAAACTTGCTGCCCGTTAGCGGGTGAACTCAAGGAAGCCACCCACACTTCCTGCGGCGCATCAGAAGTCTGGCGCACCAGTGCTATCATCTTGCCAGCTGCGCCGATGCTTGGCGAGGTGTAAACTGCTGCTGGCAGCTTAACTTCTTCAATTTTGCTTGCACTGACGTCGACCGCATACACCTGTGAGAGCGTACCTTTGGCTTCGCTAAAGTAGAGCCGCTTGCTGTCGGCTGACCAACCAATCAGATTCGGCTGCCCATCAAATGAGGCTGGCATGCGCTTGGGTTCACCGCCAGTAGCAGGGGCGATGAGAATTGTGCGGTCTTGCGCCCAGCGAGGCGGCACATCACTGGCTAAGAAGGCAACTGAACGACCATCGGGCGAGAACAAAGGGGCAGTTTCCGCAGCAGGCGTGTTGGCAAATACAGTAACCTTGCCTGTTTCGATTTCCACCACAGACAAGTCAGCTGTCACCCAGTCGTTGGGACTTGGCGACTTGGTGTGCGAGAAGACAATTCGCTTGCTATCAGGCGACCAGTCGAAGCCGCTCACCGAGCGCTCTTCTGTGGTGAGTTTCTTAGGCTCTCGCTTGCCACTTGCATCGGGCTGAACCGGCAGGAGATAAAGCCGTGAGAGCTTGACATTCTCGTCAACCCAGCGGTAGTCATTTTTGCCTTTCTCATTCTTCTCCTCCTCTTCGGTCTTGGGGTCTGGCATCGTGAAGGCAATGTAGCGACCGTCTGGTGACCACTCGAAGTCAGCAATGCTTCCCTTGACATCGGTGAGAGGCTCGGCTTCCCCGCCGCTCAGGCGTAAGAGGTAAAGGTTGTTTTTGTTATCCTTTCGGTTTGAGAGAAAAGCAATCGCTTTCCCGTCAGGTGACCACTTTGGATTAGTAGAAGACTTATCGCTAAACGTCAGTTGCCGTACCTCTTTGCCATCGCTGGTGGACAGCCAAATTTGCGTAAGGTATTCACTTTTGTCTGACGTCATGACGGCATCGGTGACGGTATAAACTACAAGCTTGCCGTCAGGTGAGACTTGCGGTGAGCTAACTGCTTTTACTTTCATCTGCAGCTCGACCGACCAAGTGCTTGGTGCAGGCTGCGTCTGTGTTGCCTGTTGTCCCCAGCTACTTGCGGCGATACCCAGCCACAAGAGAAGTGCAGGAAAAGTAATTCGACTCATATTTAATTTGCCTCCTGTGTTAAGCTTTGAGTAAGGGGAAAATATGAACTCTGACGAAAAATCAGTAAGCGTTTCTTAGGCACTATGCCCTAAGACAGGGGGAAGCTTACGCCTGTAAGTCCAGTCACCAGCGGAAGCAAAAGGGGCTTTAAAACCTTGACACCATCAGCTCTGCTTTTTCAATAGCAGCTTTAGCAAATGTCCAGATGAACGCTATGGCTTTTCTGCTGTTTAAGATTTCGGCACCACTAGTGGAGGGTGAAAACTCCTTGATACCATACTTTTCGCAGATGTCTTTAGCTTCCTCACGAAGCATTTCTTCCTTGTCCTTAGACGGATACTTCGTATGCATTTGGCGATTCCAAAGATCTAAAGCATCAGCGTAGGCTTCTACTGCAAATTGCAGCTCGCGCTTCAGCTCTGAGCTAATGTCTTGACGCAATGCCTCGTCTACACTTGCTTTCAAGTCAATCATACGCGTGCTGTATGCCTGAAAGGTGATTCCGACCTCAGTTGCCGCTTGCATTTTGCGCAGCTCTTTCATTGCTATAAGCACGCTTTCTGGTAGCTTCTTTGGCGGCACAATAGAGTCACGCTTTGGAGTAGGCGGATTTGCCGAAAACTCCCAGCGACCATTCGGATACAAAATCACGATGCGCCCATCCTGCGCAGTAGCAGTCATCGGTGCGTCAATGAGCCTGCTCTTCTTTGGTGGCTTTCCCTTCGATTTCGGCTTCTCAGCTTGTGCGAATGCAGGGTAGGTGATAAGAAGTGAAAGAGTTGCTGTGAGTAGTAGTTTCATTTTTTTTGGTATTTAAATTGCAATAACAGAATTTAGTAACCGAACTTTGCGTTTGTGAAATTAGAATAAGCCCAAAAAAGAAGGCGGACTGAGGTCCGCCTTGCGTTCTACCTTTTCGGCACTTCCTATTAGCGCAGTAGCATTGCTCCCAAAATACCGACTGAGTTTTTCGCCAAGTTTGCAAGCGGCGTAAAGAAAAGCCCCAGTACTACGGTCAAGACTGCCAGCAGGGCGACCATTGCATTTGACCACGCCCCTACGCTTAACTCCGATGTATTGCCGCTCTCTGACTCGCGCAAGTACATATTGAGCGGAATCTTGAAGTAGTAATAGAGCGAAATCACGCTAGTCAAAATGCCAACCAGTGCCAAGCCCAAATAAAGCGTCCCCTTTTCCAAGAGCGCAGCAAAAATCATAAACTTCCCTACAAACCCCACAGTTGGCGGCAATCCCGTCAGCGAGACGAGGAAAATGGTCAGTGCCGCTGCTGCCAGTGGCATTCGCTTCGCCAGCCCTTTGTAGTCATTGACATCGTCACTCCCAATTTTGTTTGAGATAAGCACCGTTACAAAAAACGCGCCGACATTCATCACCGTGTAAGCAACAAGGTAGAACATTACGGCTTGCGTGCCAAGGTCGTCAGCGACCAAGACCCCCAGTAGCAGGTAACCTGCGTGCGCTACGGAGGAATACGCCAGTAGCCGTTTCACGCTGGTTTGCCAGATTGCAACCACATTTCCCAGAATCATTGAGACCAGCGCAAAGATGGAGAGCATGGTGACCCAATCTATGCCAATCATGCCCTCCCCTGTCCCAGTTGGTACGGTTACGCGGAAAAAGCGAATCAGCATCGCAAAGCCAGCTGCCTTCGAACCGACGGAGAGAAATGCGGTTACGGGCGTCGGCGCTCCTTCATACACATCAGGTGACCAGAAGTGGAACGGCACTGCACCGATTTTGTAGCCAAAGCCCGCCATAATTAGCAGCGCCGCCAGCAGCAGCGTGACACCGTCGACAGGATTGTTCACCAAGAACTCGTTGATTTTGAAAATGTTCGTATGCCCCGTTAAGCCGTAGAGAATTGAAATACCATAAATCATTACGCCTGACGACACCGCACCGTAGATGATGTATTTCAGCGAGGCTTCTGAGGAGCGCACTTGTCCTTTGAGGTAGCCTGTCAGAATGTAGGAAGAAATGCTGACCAATTCCAGCGACAGGAACATCATCAGCATATCAGTGGCTGACGCCATCAGGAACATTCCCAACACCATTGCGACCAAAATCGCGTAGTATTCGCCTAAGCTTCGTGTTTTTGGCTCATTGAGTTCTTCAGAGTCCATTGAGATGAGCACGGCTAAAATGCCTGCACCTAAGAAGAGATACTTAAAGAAAATCGCAAATGGGTCAATTGCAATCATTCCGAAGAACTTTTGCTCTGCTGGAAAAGCCTGCTGCTGATAGACGAAGAATCCCGTAATGAGCATTCCTGCTATAGCCAGAGCTGGAATCAACAAGCGATTGCCTTTGGTTATCACATCTACCAGCACCAGCAAAAGAAAGAGAATTGAGAGTACAAGCTCAGGCACAAAAGCCGATACGCTTGCTTGCAGTGCTTCGGATATGGTCTTGATGTCAAACGACATATTTTGGTTGCGTTAAAGTTTGAATTTCACTTTTAGCAAACTGCTCCTCACACCCTACACTACTTCAATAGCGCAGTGCCCACGCTCTGCACGGTCGGTGCTAAAATCTCCACAATTTTATTCATACTCGGCATCATTAGGTCAGTCAGCAGCGAGGGATAAACCCCCAAGATGACCACAATAGCAGTCAGTGGCGCCATCATTGCCACTTCCCTACCGTCTAAATCCACTTTCCCTGCCCAGTCGTGGAAATGGGCGTGTTCATGTCCATGCTCCCCTTTTACTTCGTAGGCAGCATCAGGCTTGCGCTTACCGAAATAGACACGCTGCAGCGCCCAGAGTAGATAACCTGCACTAAGCAAAATACCCAGCGTCGAGACCACCGCCACTGGGCGCGTTAGCTCCGCACGGAACGCGCCCAAGAAGACAAACGATTCAGCAATAAACCCTGACAGTCCCGGCATACCTAGCGACGCCATAAACGTCGTAATCACAAAACCAGTGTAGACAGGCATATAGCTTGCCAGTCCACCAAAGCGATCAATATCGCGTGTGTGTGCACGGTCGTAAATCACGCCTACCAGCAAGAACAGGAGCGGTGTCAGAATGCCGTGACTAAACATCTGCATCATTGCCCCCGTCATTCCTTCTGTGGTGACTGATGCAATACCCAAAAGCACAAAGCCCATGTGCGACACGGATGAATACGCCACCATTTTCTTTAAGTCCTTCTGCGCAATCGCACACAGTGCCCCATAGATGATGTTAATTGCCCCCAGCACGGCGATTGAATACGCCAATGCTCCAAAGATTTCAGGGAAGATGGGAAAGTTAACACGCAGAAAACCGTAGCCGCCCAGTTTCAGCAAAATTCCACCCAGAATGACTGACATCGGTGTAGGTGCCTCCACGTGTGCATCAGGTAGCCATGTATGGAATGGGAACACCGGCACTTTTATCGCAAACGCCAGAAATAGACCAATAAACGCCAGATATCGCATCGTTGTGCCGCTGCCACCAAAGATGCTATCTGGGAGGAAGTTGTTTGGGTTAGACATAGCAACCATGTTAAAGGTATGCTTGCCTGTCTCAGGGTCAATCACACTAAAGTAAAGCCCAATTCCGACAAGCAGCATAAAGACCGAGCCAAAGAGCGTGTAGAGGAAGAATTTAATAGCCGCATATTCACGATTTGGTCCGCCCCAGATGCCAATGAGGAAATACATTGGCACCAGCAGCATCTCCCAGAAGATGTAGAAGAGAAAGAAATCCAGCGCCACAAAGCTGCCCACCATCGCCGTTGACAGCACATTGTAGAGCAGAAAGTAGCCTTTGACGGATTTCTCTATCGTCCAGCTTGAAATGACGCCAATAGCTGAGACCACTACGGTCAAAATCACCATCGTGATGGAAAGCCCATCGACACCCAAGAAATAATCCACATGGAATGAGAAATTGCCAAGTTGCAGGTCAATCCACTTCACTTTCTCGACAAACTGGAATGCCTGCGGGTCGTTGATGCCTGCTTTGGAGTAATCGTAATTTTTCCAAATCCAGAGCGACAGCGCAACCTGCCCCAGTGCCGCAACCAGCGTAATAATGCGAATGAGCTGTTTTTGCGTGGCGGGCAGAAAGAGGATAATTGTCGCCGCCACCATTGGCAAAAAGGTAATGAGCGTCAGTTCCATATCTTCTGAATGCGTTTATGGCGTTTCTGAACTTCGTTTACTGCCTTAGTGCAAAGACGAAATAGGTCATCATTGCCAGCAAAGCAATTACGATGTAGGTCTGCACTCTTCCAGTTTGCAGTTTGCGCAGCACGATACCGAAGATCTGCACCATCATTCCTGCAAGATTCACTATACCATCCACCACATTCTTATCCAGCAATCCATTCAAGTTGGAGAATGACTTGCCGAAACTGGCACCACCGCTTACAATCACACCTTCGGGCACTAGGTTGTTGAACCATGTCATAGCTTTGCTTAGGAACTCAAATGGCGCGCCAACTGCCTCCATCCCTTTGTGATAGACCAGCGTTGCCAGCAGCAAGCCGATGAGAGCCAGTGAAATGGAGAGCGTTACCGCTGTGCTGTGTGCCTCGTGCGCAGCGTGCTCGAGCTTCGCCTGACGCGACTCACCGTGCGCAGCCTTATGCGACTCTGAATGGTCAGCACTTTGCTGCGGCGTGCCTTCATTGAAGCTAACTGCCTTGAAGACTGACTCACTTACTCGCTGTGCTTCTGGCTGAGTGGTTTTCTCGAACTTAACTAGCGTCTCTGGCGTCTTAATGAGGCTCAAAAACCAGCCATTTTCGGCAGAAAAAGGATTCGGTGAGAAGACAAACCAGAGTGAAAACAACGCTAGCACCACCAGCGGCGCAGTCATCACCCAAGAGGACTCATGAATTTCGCCCTGATGCTCGCTATGTCCATGGTGATGCTCATCGTGCGCCGAAGCGGGCTTCTTATGTGCACGATTTTCACCGAAAAAGACCATAAACCACTGACGCCCCATGTAAAATGGAGTCAACAGAGCAGCACCGAACCCCAAAATCGGCACAATTGCCCAGGCTCCGCCTTCCACACTTGCAAAGCCTAGCGCGCCTGCCAAGATTGCATCTTTGCTCAGAAAGCCAGTGAAAAGGGGAATACCAGAAAGCGCAAAGAGGCAAATTGTAAAGGTTGCAAATGTAATTGGCATTTTTTGCCGCAAGCCTCCCATATAGCGCATATCTTGTTCATGATGTGCAGCATGAATCACAGAGCCTGACCCAAGAAAGAGACCTGCCTTGAAGAAAGCGTGCGTAACGAGGTGGAAAAAGGCCGCTGCAAATGCCCCTACGCCCATTCCCATCACCATGTAGCCAAGCTGCGAGAGTGTTGAGTAGGCTAGCACGCGCTTAATGTCATTTTGTGTGATGGCAATTGTGGCAGCAAAGAACGCCGTGACCGCACCGATAATCGCAATAACATGGAGCGCATCCACAGTGAGAATGACAAAGACACGCGCCAGTAGATAAACGCCTGCAGCCACCATTGTTGCAGCATGAATGAGAGCTGAAACAGGTGTCGGACCTTCCATCGCATCTGGCAGCCATGTGTGCAGTGGAAACTGCGCGGACTTGCCTACACAGCCCATAAAGAGCAGTATCCCTGCGGCGGTCAGCCAGCCTTCTGAGAGTGTCCACTTCCCTGCCTCTACGGCACTGTAAATCTCAGTGTAATTGAATGTCTTAAACTGCGAGTAGAGAATCAGAATTCCGAGCCAGAAACCAATGTCCCCTACGCGGTTGAGAAAGAAGGCTTTATTCTGTGCATTCGTCGCCGAATCGCGCTCAAAATAAAAGCCAATTAGCAGGTATGACGAGAGTCCAACCAGTTCCCAGAAACAGTAAATCGCATAGAAGTTATCGACCAGCACAATGCCCAGCATTGAGAAGGTAAAGATGCCCAGATAGCCGAAGTATCGCCCGTAGCGTGGCTCACCTTCCATATAACCCATGGAAAAGACATGGACAAGGAAGCTAATGCCCGTAACGACCACCAGCATAATTGCGGTGAGGTTATCGAGCAAGATGCCCAGTTTGAATTTCAGTTCGCCTAAGCCGGGCACATTGCCGAAATCCACCCAAGTAAAGTGCCACTCGAGGCGATAGTTCGGATTCCATTGTCCGATGACCTGTGCTGCCACATACAGCGACAGCACCAGTGACAGACCTACCACGCCAGAGGCTATGAAATCACCCTGACGTGGCAACCTACCCGAAAAGAAAATCTGCACCGCAAATGAAAGGAGCGGCAAAAGCAAGATGTAAATGCAAAGTTGAATCAGCGGATCCATTGCGTTCAAGATTTGGTGTTAGGTTTTCCCTCTGTTTCCCTTCAACTCCTACTCGCGCATTGTGTCAATTTCACTTAAATCCACAGTGCGGAAGGTTGCATAGATATTCAGCACAATTGCGAGCGCAATTGCAGCTTCCGCCGCTGCCAGCACGATGACAAAAATGCTGAACATAATGCCATTCATCGTGCCAGTGTATTTAGAGAAAGCGATGAGATTCAAGTTTGCAGCGTTTAAAATCAGCTCCACGCCCATCAAGGCGACCACTGCATTCTTGCGTGTCATTACGCCGAATAGTCCCAGTGAAAACAGAATCGCCGAGAGCACGAGATAGTGACTGAGTCCAATTTCAGGCATCTTATAGTGCAGATTGGGTTTCAAGTTAATTTTCCAAACGACGGATCATTTCGGTAATCTTTGTGCGGTCGGGACGCGCAATGTAGGCTGCTCCCATTAGTGCCACTAGCAAAAGAATAGAGACAATTTCAAAGGGCAAGACATAGTTTGACATTGTCTCGTAGCCAATTAGCTCGACGACTGAACCTGTACGCGGTGTGGTTTCCACCCATTTTGCACGATAGAGAAAGGCATAAAGAATCGCTGCCAAGATGCTGAGCATGACCACCAGCCCGGGCACAAAGTTGAGCACATCAGTACGCAACTTCTCCTGCGTGATTTTATTTGTCAGCATCACGCCAAAGAGCAGTAGCACCAAAATGCCGCCCACATACACCACCACTTGCGTAACAGCAATGAAATCCGCATTCAGAAACACATACATCGCCGCTACGCCAAAGAGTGTAAAGAGCAAGGAAAACGCTGAGTAAATGATATTTTTTGAGAACACTACAAACACACCTGATACCACTATGATTGTCGCAAAGAGGTAAAAAATCACTTGATAGGTTAAGTCTTGCATCGTCTTCCAGTTTTATGCGTTGACAGAGGTAAAGTTTTTCTTTCACTTGTGTTCGCTTCTTGCCAACTGCTTGGCATCTCTTTGCTGAGAGAGATGCCAAGCACAAGTTTTACTGCGCATTGCTTTCGCCACCTTCACTTGCTTTGCGCTTCGCCTCAGCTTCTGCCAATTTTTTCTGCATCATTGGCGACAGCTTTGGTGCTGGTTTCGGCGCATCCGGTGCAGGCGAAGTTGCGCTCTCGGCTGCTTTTGCTTCAGGGGCAGCTGGTGCTGCAGTTTCACCTGCTTCGGCTTTCTTTGCCGCTAATTTGGCAGCCATCATTGGTGAAAGTTTCGGTGCAGGCTTTGGTGCGTCGGCTGCTGGTGTTTCTGCTGCTGGCGCTGCGCTTTCAGTGCCCGACTCTGCTTTTGCTGCAGCAGCTCTAGCAGCCAGCGGTGTTCTGGCGGCACTTGCTCCCGCTGCTTTCGGCGCAGCGGCTTTCTTCGCCTTCTCCTCTTCTTCATACTTTGCCAGCTTTGCACGCTTTTCTGCAGCTTTGGCTTTGGTCAGCACCCCGAAGTGGTAGATGAAGTTGCTGCGGTCAAATTCTGAGAAGTCGTGCACAGGTGTCATGGTGAGGCACTCTGTTGGGCACGGGTAAGTGCAGTAGCCACAATACATACACTTTGCCATATCAATGTCAAATTGCTCCAGCCAGAGCTTTTTTTTGCTCCCGTCCGACGTCGTGCCCAACTCTTCAAGGTCGTCTGGCGTCGCTTTGAACGATTTGATAGTAATACATTGCACAGGGCAAGCACGGGCGCACTGGTCGCAAGCGATGCAATCTGCTGAGTCGTTGTGCAAGCGATAGCGTGAGAACGGTGGCGTTGGAATTGCCTCGCTAGGATACTGAATCGTCACAAGACCCAGTGGCTGCTTGAAGTAGTTGTCGTCTTGCGCCGACAGGCGGTCGCGACGCTTCGTTGCGCGTGCAAAGTGCTCAATCGTAATTTTGAGCCCTCCTAAAACTGTTTCTGCCCCGCGTTTTATCGTTCCGAAGTAACTGCTCATAGTCGGTTAAAGATTGAAATTGCAGAAATACACTTGTCCTCCTATCCACACCTGAAGCCCACCCAAATTCCGCACACAGTCACTTTTCAGCCTTCTTAGAACTTTACAGGGTTACGCACATACATCTCCCAGAACGCTGTAATGACGAGCGCTGCCATGGCAAATGGCGTGAGCACTTTCCAGCAGAGATACATCAGTTGGTCAACTCGGAAGCGTGGTAGCGTCCAACGCACCCACATCTGCACGAAGATGAAGAACAAGCCCTTGAGCATAATCCAAAAGACACCCCAAATCGGTCCATTTGTCCACTCATTGAGCAACACAGGGCCGATGTTTGGCAGCGGTGAATTCCAGCCGCCCAGAAAGAGCGTGGAGATAATCACGCTGACCATAAACATACTGGCGTATTCGGCAAGGAAAATCATTGCGAATTTCATTCCCCCATATTCGGTAAAGTAGCCGGAGACCAGCTCTGATTCAGCTTCAGGAATGTCAAAGGGGGCGCGGTTACATTCTGCCAGCGACGCAATGAAATACACAATGAACGCAATCCACGCTACTGGCGATTGGAAAATGAAGAAGTTTAAGAAGCCCAAGCCGTTGTTTGTGCCGTCAGGCTGAATGCCGCTTTGTGCCAGCGTGATGCCGTGCATAGAGAGCGTGCCAGCCATCATCACGCCCGTAAGGATGGCTAGTCCTGCTGGGATTTCATAGCTTACAATTTGCGCTACGCTGCGCACTGCTCCGAACAGCGACCACTTGTTGTTAGAGCCCCAACCACACATCAGGATTCCAACCGCTTCTACAGAGACTATGGACACTGCATAAAACACACCGACATTCAAATCTGCACCAATAAATGCAGGTCCAAATGGTAGCACCGCATAGGCAGCAAATGCCCCTACGAAGACAATGATTGGCCCCAGCACATACAGCACTTTGTCGGCTGCAGCCGGCACCACATCTTCTTTCTGGATTAGCTTCAAGATATCGGCAATCGTCTGCAGCAGTCCCCACTTGCCTGTCTCATTGGGGCCGATACGGTCTTGAATAAACGCTGACACTTTCCGCTCGCCATACACGCCCGCATACAGCGCATAGACAGCAATGAAAACCAGTGGAATTGCGGGAATGAGCAGCAAGCCCGGCAATCCCAGTTCAGCTAAAGCGTTGCTCCACTGGTTCAACTCCACCGATGCTACTGGAGGCGATGCCGCCACTGCAGGCTCTGCTATCAGATTTGACGAAGCAATAAGAAAGCTTAGCATAGATAAGGTATTGGTTTGCAATCAATTGATTTTTTATCGATCCACATCTCCAAGCACAATGTCAATACTTCCCAAGATGGCTACCACATCAGAAATCAGGTTTCCCTTCGCCAGCTCAGGCAGCACGGAAAGGTTACTGAATGATGGGGCACGCACCTTGACACGGAAAGGCTTGACGCCCTTGCCATCGGAGATGATGTAGTAAGCCAGCTCTCCGCGTGGGTTTTCTCCACGTGCAATGACTTCGCCCGCTGGTGGTTTAATGCGCTTCGGCACAGCCTTGTGAGGGTCGAAGCCCGGCTCTTCAGGCATCATATCAAGGCACTGCTCAATAATTTTGATACTCTCATAAATTTCATAGCAGCGCACAAGGTGACGTGAGAGGCAGTCGCCGATGACGCTTCGGTCACCCTTTGGCACCACTACATCAAACTCCAGCTCTGGGTAAATCGAGTAAGGCACATTTTTACGCAAGTCCCACTTGACGCCCGAGCCACGTAGCATCGGGCCGGAGCAACCGTAGTTAATCGCTACATCTGCTGGCAACACACCAATGCCGCGTGTGCGTTGCACAAACAGCTCGTTTTCCGTCAGGAGCTTATTCATCTCATCGACGCGTGGCTTGTAGTATTTGAGAAATTCAGCCACTCGCTCTTTGAACTTTGGTGGAAAGTCATGCGACACTCCTCCAATCCAGATGTAGTTATAGAGCATCCGTGCACCGCAGAGCCATTCCAAAAGGTTCATAATGTGCTCTCGGTCATGGAAGGTATGTAGGAAGGGCGTAAAGGCGCCGATGTCCAATCCGTAGGTGCCAATAGCAACGATATGTGAGGCGATTCGATTGAGCTCAGCTACGATTACGCGCATAAATTCAATGCGGCGTGGCACCTCAATTTTGAGGAGCTTTTCCACTGCCATACAATACACCCACTCGTTATTCATCGCCGACAGGTAGTCCATTCGGTCGGTGTAAGGTATGGTCATTTGGTATTCCAGTGCTTCAGCGTGTTTTTCAAAGCAGCGATGCAGATACCCGATGTAGGGCGTGGCTTTAACGACAATCTCACCGTCGGTAATCAACTCTACGCGCAACACGCCGTGCGTTGAGGGATGCTGCGGCCCCATATTCAGCACCATTACATCTGTGTCAAGCCCTCGCTCCAATACATACTGCGTTGCACCGACTTCGGCGTAGCTGCTCAGCTTTTTTAACTCCGCACTTTTTGGCTCAATGACTTCTGCCATAGCTCTGCATTTAGCATTAAGTTATTGAAATAAAATTCCCTTGCACTCTGCACCGCAATGCATTTTACCTCGCAGCACAGATTCTACTACTTGAACTACCTTTGAAACTACTTAGAACTGCTTTGGGTCTCCGTTGCTTGCTTCCTACTCTGAGCAGTTTTTCACTCCAACCTTGCAGCAAGCAGCATTCATGGGGACTTAGTAAGGCACTCGAATGCCGTGATAGTACTCTGCAACCTTGTAGTCTTTGCGCAGTGGATGCCCTTCCCAATCCTCTGGGCAAAGAATGCGACGCAGATCGTTGTGCCCAATGAATTTAATGCCTAAAAGGTCGTAGGCTTCTCGCTCATGCCAATCTGCTGTGCGCCAGATTTCAGATACCGATGGAATCTCTGGCTTCTCAACAGTGCAGTGGGCTTTCACTTCAAGACGGTGCCCGTGAATACCCAACGATTCAAGATGATAGACAACAGAGAGCGTGCCATCTGCATTATCCACGCCTGAGAGGCAGTATAGGTAGTTAAATTTTAGGCGATCGTCTTCTCGGAGGAAATACATTACGGCTTGCAGGTATTCGAGGTCCGTGATAGTGAAAAATTCAGCTGTCGGTGTTTTGACGGGGTCGGAGATGACATCGCCAAACTTGTCACGCACGATGGCTGCAATCTCGTCTATCGTCAAGGGTTTTGGTTGCATAGTGCTCTTTCACACGCTTTTCGTTCTGGTCATTTTTCTTGTCTTTGCAGGCTACGCACCCCACATGCCCAGCTACGCGGCTGTCTCGGCTTCTTCCACCTCTTTTTCTTTCTTTGCTTGCCCTGCTGAGCCTGCTAAGTAGGGGTGCTGCATCATAATCACCTCTTCAGCAGGTGCTGACTTTGCAGCAAGGCGCTTCTTTGCATCTTCACGCTTGCCGCCGAATTCCTCCTCACGAATCAGCTCTTGAATTTTCATCAGCCCACCAATCAAGGCTTCTGGGCGAGGCGGGCAGCCAGGCACATACACATCGACTGGAATGATGCGATCGACTCCCTTTACGACATGGTAGCCATGCTCCCAGTATGGACCGCCGCAGTTGGCGCAACTGCCCATTGAAAGCACATAGCGTGGCTCAGTCATCTGCTCATAGAGTCGCTTGACACGCTCTGCCATCTTGAAGGTAACCGTTCCAGCCACAATCATCACATCGGACTGCCGTGGCGATGAGCGTGGAAAGATGCCAAACCGCTCAAGGTCATAGTTCGACGCATTGGTTGCCATCATCTCAATTGCACAGCACGCTAAACCAAATGACATCGGCCACATGGATGAGAGGCGCGACCAATTGAGCAAGTCTTCTACCTTGCTAATCACGACGCCTCCTTTTTCAAACTTCGCATCTAAGAGACCCATCTTTCGCTCCTTTCGGATTGGTGTAAGGTTGTGACAGTTAAACCGTTTCAGCTTCGGCTTTCGGCGTAGCTTTTTTGGGTGGCATCTCGAACTTCTTCTTTGGCATCTCGGGCGTGTAAGGCTTTGGTACCACCCATTCAAGGTCGCCTTTAGCCCATGCAAAGGCTAAGCCTATTGCCAATACTCCCACGAAAATCAAAGCTTCAATCAGCGCTAAGGCCCCGATATTCTTGAAAACTGTCGCCCACGGGAAGAGAAACAGCAGCTCTACATCAAAGATGATAAAGATGAGCGCCACTACGTAGAAACGAATGTTAAACTGCACCCACGCCGTTCCTACTGGCTCTTCGCCACACTCGTAGGAAGTCAGTTTCTCGGGATTTGGTCGGTGTGGGCGAATTAGGCGAGAGGTAAAGAAGCCCAAGACCACAAAGACTACCCCAACCAGAAGGAAGAGGAACACCTTTCCAAACTCTGAGAGCTGTGCGTCCATTATGAGCGTTTGTTTTCGTTTGCGAATTTATGATGCAAACTTCACTTTCAGCGCATAAAATTTCCTTTCTTCAAAAAAAGTTTCACAAAACGCTTGCGCCATCTGCACCATTCTTCGTTTCTTGTTTTATGCGTCAACTTGCAATAACAGAATTTTATGATTGCAGCGCCCATCGCTTGCGCCATCTAAAAGTTTTGAGCAGAGCGTGTATCTTTACAGTGTTGCAGCCACTTTTTCCCAAATCGCAAACAACCACAACCGATGAAAACGCCACTTCTCTCGGACGCCGAAATTCAAGCACGTCTTGCTACGCTCAAAGGCTGGACGGTCAATGGAAAAGTGCTTGAAAAGAAATTTTCCTTTCCCTATCAAAAGGGTGAGCTTAGCCCATTTATGAAAGGCTTACTCTTAGTGGAGCGCATTGCTGCGCTTGCCGAAGCAGCAGACCATCACCCTGACATTACGCTCACCTATCCAGCCGTAACTGTGCAACTTACCACACATGACTCTGGGGGACTAACGGAAAAGGACTTTAAGCTCGCTGCACAAATTGATGCCATCACATAGCTTTCACAGTGCGCTTCAAATGTTGCAAGCGCTGCACAAAGTGCCTTGTGCTTGAAATGGGTGTGTTTGCTACCACTATCTCTGAGGCACAAGAGACGCCTAACTGCGCCGGACAAAGAGCTGAAAGACCTGCTTTGTCCAAGTATTTTCCTCACAGGCTTTGGCTGAACTGAGTTAGCTGCCTTTTTGAAATGCAAACGAGTGCAGTGTATCTTGCGCTGCTCACTAAACAAACGCTGGCTTATGGAGACGCAAACGATTTCGCAATATGAATTGGAAAGAGGAAAACCTGTGCCACGCTTCAAACACGCGCTCGTTCAAGGTAACTTAATCGCCGCGCTCTCTTCGCATAGAGACCGTTATAGCATCTTGCCAGAATTGGATCTTGAGCTAAATGGCAAGCCCTTTGTGCCCGATATCTGCGTCTATCCAAAACGCACAGTGAATTGGACAGCCGAAGAAGGCCCAATGACCGAACCCCCTCTGCTTTCTATTGAAATTATTTCCCAAAGTCAAACCATTGATGAGCTTATCCGTCGTGCAGAAGCCTATCTGGCAGCGGGCACGAAGGCTGCTTGGGTCGTGGTGCCCTCGACGCAAACGATTTTTGTGCTGAAGCCGAATGCGAAAATTGAAGCCTATACGAAAGGCATCATCAGAGACAATGCCACTGGTATTGAAATCAATGTGGAAGAGGTCTTTCGCTCGTAACTCCGAAAAATGAAGGGCAAGTTTCTGCCTACCCCTTCCTCTATTTACTTCCCAATTCTCGCTTCTTGCCTCTCAATTCTTACTTCACCAGCGTCATTTTCTTGGTCTCTACAAACCTGCCTGCTTGCAAACGGTAGAAGTAAAGTCCTGATGCCAATCCGCTGGCGTTGAACGCAACCGCATACCGCCCTGCCTCTTGCCGACCGCTCGCCAGCGTCGCCACTTCTCTGCCCAATGCGTCAAACACCTTCAAACTCACTTCGCTTGCCACAGGCAACTGATAGGCAATCGTCGTTGTCGGATTGAACGGATTCGGATAGTTCTGGAACAATTCAAACGACTTTACTTGTGCCACTCGTTCTGCTACTGAACTTGCTCCCGCTTGGTGAATGGCAACCACCGCATCAAGGTCAAAGGATTGCGCCAAAATGCCGCCATCATTTACGCGACTGCCTGCGTCAGTAATGCGCACAAAGTGGACGGTATCCAGCCCCACCACCGACAAATCAAACGAATCACCGCCGCTGAAAGGTGAAAGTTGCCCCGAAACGAGCGGCGGTCCCGGGCGGAATGGACTTGCAGCGCCGTTGGTTGGCGTTACGCCCGCTAAGCCTCGATATCGGCGTGGCGAATTAATCGGCAAGGTATCCACCACGCTGAACGGAAACTCCACAAAATTCACCCCATCGCGGCTCACGCTGACGATGGCAGTTTCCGCAAAGACCCGATTCGTATCGCAGCCAACATAAAACGCATTTTCAAACACGGTGAAATCAGGTCCTTCACGATTGACAATCGGTCGGCGGAAAAACAGCGTAATCTCGCCGCCATCGCCCAGAGACAGCAACTCGCGTGGGTCTGCGGTTGGGGCGCAGGGTCTTGCAGTAGAATCTGGCCGCCCAAGCACGCATCGTGGAAAATGCGGATTGTCTGGGCCGAACCCCGCATTGAAATTTGGTCCAAACCGCACCGACACCACACTATCAGCAAACTGTCCTACTGCCACATTTACCAGCCAAAGACTTGCAAGCCCCAAGGCGACTATGGTTTTTGCTATGCCTTTCATTGGTTTATTGCAATAACGGTAAAAAACGCCCTGTGTACCCTCATCATTGCTCCCCTCTCCTTTGAAAAGGAGAGGGGGTTGCGAATAAGGTTGTCCTTATTTCACTAGCATCATCTTCTTTGTCTCCACAAAGTTGCCTGCTTGCAAGCGGTAGAAGTAGATGCCGCTTGAGAGACCTGTCGCCGTGAAGGACACTTGATACTCCCCTGCAGCTTGCCGACCACTGACCAGTGTGGCCACTTCTCTGCCTAACATATCATAGACCTTGAGACTGACCTCACTTGCCACAGGCAGGCTGTAGCCAATCATTGTCGTTGGGTTAAATGGGTTTGGATAGTTCTGGAAAAGCTCAAACTTCATTGGGCGCGCTGCATTGCGGTCCGCTGAAGCCACGCCATCTGGTCGAAGCGTTACAGGCGTCAGCGAGAGATACGGTTGCGTTGAACCTAAGGTAAATTGCGTGAGGCTATCTAAGGTGCGCGCATTAAAAAGCACCAGCCTGCGGTTTCCGCCCGGGGTGGTTCTTACGACAAACAGCGTATCGCCAAAGCCCAGTGTGCCCGCCGGTGCGGTGCGTGTTAGCGTGGAGAGAAGCGAAGCATTGTACAGCGTGCCCGTACTTAAAATGCCCACATTTTCAGAGTTAATCACCACGCTGCTGGGATTTCCACCCACTGCCAGTGTGCCGACCACTTGGTCGTTTGCTGGATTAATGACGGTTACAAAGCCCAGACTATCAGGGCTGCGTGCCCCAAAAAAGCCTGTGCACACCACGTGCAAGCGCCCCAGTCTATCGGGCGTGATGCCTTGCGGATTAGGACGCACACGAATCCGCCCTAACACCGTATCTGCCACCGTATTGATGACAAACACCGTGCTATCAGGCGCAAAGGTGCGTGAGTCTACTGAGCGCGCCACATAGAGCTTACTTCCAACAATGAACGCATTTTGCTGCCCGGGAATAATTCGTATTAAACCACTGAGCGTATTGTTTGCTGCGTTGAAAATAGTTACAGCACTATCTAAAAAGTTGGTGATGTAAGCTTTGCTATCGTTCAGAAATACAAGGTCATATGGGTTGCGACCGTCTGGAATTCGTACCGTTGTGATTGGCAGCGGCGTAACATTGTTGATGATGTCTGGAATGTTGATGATTTGAATGGAGTTTGCTGTGCCGTTGAAGTTTGCGCCAGAGTTGACAATGTAGAGCCGATTGTTGCGCACCCTAATCACATTTGCAATTGGACCGATAGCTGCAATGCTATCGCGCACGACACCTGTCGTGAGGTTAATCAACGTAAGCGCTTGCGTAGGCTGCGGACTTGTTGAGCTACCAAAGCCACGAATCGCAAAAAGTAGCCGCTGCGGTTGTGCCTGTGCCCAAAGATGGCTGACTAAGGTGACGATGAGCAGCAGCGTGAGCATTACTCGTTTGTTCATTTTGTCCTCCTTTTGATTGGTTCAGTGTTTCATCGCAAAAACGCGATGCTTGATGGGTTAATCCCTGCTTGAAATGAAAACTTGCGCCGCCCTTCACGGTCAAAGCAGATGACTTCGCCACGCACGACGTAGTTAATCGCATCGCAGCCGTAGAGGTCGCCTGTGCTCTCGTCGACTTCAATCGCATAGAGCAGGCGGAAGTTGGATGCATCTATGAAGTTTTCCCGAACAATGCGCTCTAAGCGTGTGTCGAAGAGCGAAATCGTATTGCGCCGCGCAATGTAGGCTGTATCGCCTTTGAGACAGATGCGGTCAATTTCAAAGGGTAAGGTTGCTTTGACTTGGTCTGTGCGACTATCAATAATCATTAGGCGGGAGGGCACATCTTGGTAGTTGCCACGTGAAATCACATACACATCGCCTTCTTTATCGGCGACCACTGCGCCCGGATTGATACGCAACGGAATACGCTTTATTTCTCGTAGCGAAATTGGGTCAATGACGGAAACTGTGCTGTCGTAATTTGGAAAATCCAAGCCCCCTGAGTTGGCGACATAGATTTTGCCATTTTGAAACGCAAGACCTTCGGGGTGCCGCCCTACGCGAATCACACTGGTTACCACAAGCCGCGCGGTGTCAATCACACAAACCGTGCCATCAAAGCATGTTACAAAGAGCCTTCCGCCAACCAGCAGCATTTCACGGGGCTGACGGGCTACATTGCTATTGAAGAGTGGAATTGTTGCAAGGGCGCGACCGCTGCGTGCATCTAAGACTTCAATCTTGCTGGAGACATTCACCAGCACATAGAGCTTATCGCGCAGCATAAGAAGGTCGTTGCCCGTGTCACCCAGCGTGCGGCGATTAATTAGCTCAAAAAAGTCGGTGGTCGCTTTGTTAGAATCCAGTGAGTAAAACGTGAGCGTGGAATTATTGCGTTGGAAGAGTCCTTCATTCAGCACATAGATGCCGCGTGTGATGGCAGGTGCAGACGGCGCAGGTTCAGTCGGCATAGGTCGGCAAGTCGCTAAGACAAGCGATAATAGACCCACAGTTACCCCTGCCACGAATGGCTTTTTAGGTAAGACATGCATTTTCACCACTGGGTTTTTTCTGCTTTGCCTTCGCAGGACGGCTTAGAGCAGGCGGCTATCTTTCTTCTCGCTTGGGTGCAATCTGAGTCTGGTCGCTCAGCTATTTCTAACGCTTTTTTCCCTTCGTGATGTGAGTCGTCGCAAAGGCGCTTCGGGAATACTCTTTCAAGCGAAATCAGCTACTTCTTTGCTCACGGATTGCCCACGAAAGCTTTTGCAGACAGGTTTTCACTGAGATACGTTGCCCAACGATGGTCCCGTCGTTGTACTGGCAAGTATGGTTCGGCAGGTCTCCTGACTTCTCGCGTGCTTTGTGAAGCCGTCTTCCCAAAAGCGTTTTGGGGCGCTTCCAGTGACCGCTTCGCTCTGATGCGAGTTACAGTTGCGGGCACAGTTCCCGACTACATCGCTCACCATAGCGACTTCACGGGATTCCCTATTCTCCCCTTCTTTGGGGCACCGAACCAGCTTTTGAAAGAACTGTTTTGCTCCGCAAAGTTAACACGCTGCAAAGGCTTATCAAAATCTCGACCCTTTTAACACAACGCTTTCTTATTACTGCGGCTTATTCGGAAACATTTAGCGGAATGCAGCTACTCACTTTTTGCACACACCCGGCCACTCTGACTTGACTGTTTTTGCGAAATTTACGCCGATACACAACGCTGTCAAACCCTACCGTTCCCCCGTGTTTCAACCGAAAATCTCATCACCAATGCCTAAGGAAAATGTGATTCGCAAGAGCGTGCTCCCGATACGCTAACCGTGCCTTAAACACACCTCCTCTCCTTACAAAAAAGAGAGGAATAGGTGGGTGAGTCAATTCCTCTCTCCTTGCAAAGGAGAGAGACCTACGGGTTACAGTAAGCATAACCTTAGCAGGTCGCCTCCCCTCTCCTTACAAAGGAGAGGAGCCGGGGTGAGGTCAGCCCAACTTGATTTCATCGGCTAAAACCATGTTGAGTTCAACGACTAACCAGCCTTATTCTTATGCCCAAAAGCATTTTAGAGCTGAAACGCCTTGCTTTTATAACTTGCGGGCTCTGACGGGAGCATAAAAATGAAAGGAAATGAGGAAACCTTATGCTCACGGTAGACGAAATCAAGCGAATAGGCATCCACGCGCCGAAAGAGTATCAGCGTTTGATTGCAACGCTTATCATTGCGCTTGGCAATCTATATCGCTCAGGGAAAATCCAGTTAGAGCCACTTCCCGAAACGATGCTCAACGAGGGACAAACCAGTCCTGTGACTGATATTATGCTATTTGATAACGAGCGCGATGAAACGCCTATTATCATTGAAATTGCGCACGGCACGGGTGTCAAATCCGACCAAATCAAAGTGAAGGAGCTGGTAGCAAGCAATTTCTACGGCATCCGTGAAGCCTTCATTTACGATTACAAAAACAAGCGTTGGCACATTGGCACAAGTATATCAAGAGGAAAGGCTTTGCAACCGAACGCGTTTCGCTCAGCGACATTTTGCAGCTTGATTTTAATATGTTTCTTTTGCAATAACAGAATTTTCTCTCCTCTTACAAAGGGGAACGGTCAGCTCCCCTCTCCACGAGAGGTCAGGGGTGAAGTCACCTTTCCTCCCCTCTCCTTACAAAGGAGAGGGGCTGGGGGGTGAGGTTGCCCAACTTGATTTCATCGGCTAAAACTAAGTGAATAAAACGCCTTAAAATGAACCACTGGCTAGCGCTAAGCATAGAGTATGCCAATCAGCGCTCTTATCTTGATGATCTTTTCCAAGTTTATCCGACAATCCCAGAGGGCATTAGAGATATCAGTCCAGAACAGTGGGACAAGGTAGAAAAAGCGTTCAAGCATAAAAATAATAATGCTTTATTCGAGAACTCTTGTAACTTCAAAAGACAGTTACATTGCTTATCTTAAGCGTGATCTTTCTGCAATTGAGCGTAATCCTACGACCGTTAATCAGCCAAAGGAAACCAATCGTCAAATTGGTCCGTTTTTCCGACGCTGGCTCAACTCTAAAGCGTTAGGTATCACACCTGTAACACTCGATGAATTCACAAAGAGCAAGAAAGACGCTATCTTAGACGGAAGTGACAAGCAACTAATGGATTTTGCTCATCAAGAGTTAAACTATAAACATCATAAAGGTCTTGATTTTATTGGTCGCTTTAACGGCAAGTATGTGATTGGAGAAGCCAAGTTCCTAACTGATTTTGGTGGTCATCAAAATGCACAGTTTAATGATGCAATTAGCGTCTTAAAGGTTAGAAATGTAAAGGCTATAAAAATTGCTATTCTTGATGGCGTGCTTTACATTAGGGGAAAGACCAAAATGTATAAGCAGATTACTACTGAATACAAGAATTTGAACATTATGAGTAGCCTCGTGCTTCGTGAATTTCTATACCACTTATGACTATGCAGCTTTCTTACCCAAACAAAAAGACTGAACAGGAAATCTTCGACAGCATTCCTGACATTGAGCTTGAGCAAGTAAACGAAAGCAGCAGTCCGAACCTGCTCATTCACTCTGAGAACTTAGTTGCGCTAAAATGTCTCATTACGAAGCATAACCTTGCTGGAAAAATTGATTTGATTTACATAGACCCACCGTTTGCAACCAGCAATGTTTTCAAAATAACAGGCAGCCGCGCCAACACAATTAGCAATAGTTCTGCCGGCGCCGTTGCATATACCGACCATCTCAAAGGCGCTGAATTTATTGAGTTTCTTCGTGAGCGACTTGTGCTGCTGAAAATTCTGCTGTCTGACAGAGGCTCAATCTACCTGCATACTGACTACAAAATTGGGCATTATGTAAAAGTCGCAATGGACGAAATTTTCGGCATTGAAAATTTCAGAAACGACATTACTAGAATCAAATGCAATCCTAAAAACTTTGCCCGAAAGGGCTATGGAAACATCAAAGACCTCATCTTGTTCTACTCAAAGTCAGACAATTTAATTTGGAATGAACCCAAACTTCCATACACCGAAGCAGACAAGGTCAAGCTTTTTCCCAAAGTTGATAAAGACGGTCGGCGATACACGACAATTCCACTTCACGCGCCTGGAGAAACCCAAAACGGGAAAACTGCACAAGCCTTCAAGGGTATTTTACCGCCATCTGGCCGACATTGGCGTAGCGACATACAGACTTTGGAACAATGGGACAAAGCAGGCCTGATCGAATGGAGCGAGAGCGGCACTCCGCGAAAAAAAATTTACCTTGATGAGCAAGATGGAAAGCGCGTGCAAGATATCTGGGAGTTCAAAGACCCACAGTACCCCACCTACCCAACTGAAAAGAATTTTGACTTGCTTAACTTAATTGTACGCACTTCCTCTAACGAAAATAGCATTGTATTAGACTGCTTTGCTGGCTCAGGCACAACTTTGAAAGCCGCCCAAATTAATGGGCGGAAATGGATTGGCATTGACCAATCCGATGCAGCAATTAAGGCAATTACTCGAAAACTTGATGCTGTGGAAGATAACCTGTTTGTCTCAAAGCCTGATTACAAATTTTTAGTCGAAAAGCGGACACAAGGTCACCTAAACCTACTTTGCTATGACGCTTAATAGCGCGCTATTTTGCCTAAACCGTCCACCAGTTGTGCTGCGGATTTGGCTGTATATTTTGCTTGCTTGGCTTTTACTCCTACCTGCTGAACTGCGGGCACAAAGTAGCCAAAGACCTCATACCTTCCACTCCTTGCTTCTTTCGCATCAAGGTAAGTGGGTGATGTGGGACGGCGCCGGATTGCGCAATAGTGTCTTCAAACTCAAAGCTGTCCAAGAGGATTACATTGCCTTGCAGTGGTCAGAAGACAAAACTGGGATTTTCGAATACATCATTCCGCTCCAAAGCATTCACCACCTTGTCCTTACCCAAACCGATACCCTTCAGCTTGTTACCTACCACCGCATAGCACGATAGGTCTTTCTGCAGAGCTTTCACAAGGATTATTTGCGCACTTTAAGAGCTACCACATTGCTCTTCAATGCCAGCGTTCAGCTAAAGGGTCTTACCCTTCATCGTGAATGCTGACCCGCTTCACAATAGGAGTGGGATTGCGTGAGCATTTGCCGACGCGCTTCTGCGATTTCCTCTGCCAAATACGTGGCTTCAATCACACTCTTTGGATTTGCAATGCCTTTGCCTGCAATGTCGAATGCCGTGCCATGGTCAGGCGAGGTGCGCACAATCGGCAGTCCTGCTGTTACATTGACGCCGGTTTCAAATGCCAGCATTTTGAAAGGAATTAAGCCTTGGTCGTGATACAGCGCTAGCACGGCATCGAAGTGCTTGTAGTGCTTCGCCCCAAAGAAACCATCAGCCGCAAAGACTCCACTGACTTCAAACTCTTTCTTCAACGCATCCAGCTCAGGCTGAATCCACTCAACTTCTTCTCGCCCAATTACGCCGTTATCCGATGAATGAGGATTGAGTCCCAAGACGGCAATCTTTGGCGACCGAATGCCAAAGTCACGTCGTAAGGCTTGCACCAGTGAAGCGATATGTGGTCGCAATCCTCCTGAGGCTCTCAGCGTTTCGGAGACCTCTCTAAGTGGCACATGCACCGTTGCCAGCGCAACTCGCAGTTTTGTGTGCCTATCAGCCAGTATCATCTGTGCTTTGGCATTGTAGCCTTCTTTTCTGCAAAGAAATTCCAGAAAGTCCGTATGCCCTTGAAACGCATATCCAGCCGCCTGAATTGCCTCTTTGTGAATCGGTGCAGTGACCATCGCATCGGCCTTGCCTGCAAGACAGAGCTTTGCAGCAGTTTCGATTGCTTGCATGGACAGCGCGCCTGCATCCGCTTGCACCGTGCCCACTTTCATCTTGATAGGGCACGACAGACTTAGCACATAAAGCCGTTCATTGGAGAGCGGCAGCCCATCCAGCGAATGGATTTCTTCAATCGGCACTTGAAAGCCCAGCTCTTTTGCATAGAACTTCATCACACAGTAAGAGCCAACCACAATGTAGCAATGCTCACTTTGACGCCGTGCCTTAAACGCTTTGAGAAGAATCTCCGGACCAATGCCGTTGGCATCGCCGTGCGTCCAAAGAATGCGCATACTGTTAGAGCCGCTTGTAAGCTGTTGCAATTTCCTCGTCTTTCAGGATACCGCGCCGTGCAAGAAATGAGAAAACTGGTGCAATCAGTAGAAGCACAAACCCCAGCTGTGGCGTGTGCACCACACTTCCTGAACCCAGCTTTGCCTGTAAGGCTATTGCCGACAGTGTGCCAAACAGCACAGCTAAGATTTCGGCACTTGCTGACGCCAACGCTAACTTTGCCTGTAATAGTCGCTTGCTAAAAAGAAAAATCGTGATGAAAGGCAGCGCCGCAGAAAGTAAAATCGCTGCATTAAACAGCCAGAAAAAAATGCCCATTGACAGTCCTTTACCAAAACTGCCGAAGCCATAGAGCGTCATTTGCGCTGCCGCTGGGTTGTCTGGAAAACTGTATTGCCAAAACGGCACAATGCCAAAGTTCATCACCGCACAAAGTGTTGCTAAAAGTAGGTAAAGCGTCTGAATCCGAGCCAACATTGTTTCTACAAGTGAAGCGAGTTTTCGGAAACTGTTTCAACGGTGTGCAGCGCTCTTGCCGCATGCCAAGCCTGCACTTTATTCAGCAGCCAAAATGCACCGCTTGCCGTTGCCACTCCCAAGCACGCGCCTGCCAGAACATCGGCTGGAAAGTGCGCTCCCACATAGACACGCGAGAGTGCAATTACCGTCGCCATAGCGTAGAGCGCGCCTTTTGCGGCTCTGTGCCAGCGCACACAGAGGTAAGCCAGCGAATGCGCCACCGTAAAAGCCACCTGTGAATGCCCTGACGGAAACGAATGAGCATACAGCGGCTCAAACATCACATTTACGACCACATTTCCACTCGCAATCGCTTCTTGAAATAGAGCCAGCGGACGCGGTGCATTGAAGAAAAGCTTTGCTTCCGTAACTACAATGCCTCCCAAGAGGCCTGCCAGCGCAAGGTAGCCAAAGTTGCGCCAGAAAGCCTTGCGGTCATACAGCAAGAGCACTAATACAGCTATTGGGAAAAGCACGGCGGCATTGCCCAAGTGCGTAGAGTAGCCCAGCCAAAGGTCATTTATGGGGTGCTTGAGGTCACTATTGATGAAGAAAAAGAGTTTCGTATTCCACTCACTCAGCATGTTCTGCTCCTTGCACTGTGTTCTTTGCCATCAACTCGCTGTTCAAATTTTCTTGTACGGCTTTTGCATTCCGCTTCAGCCGCCGTAGTCCTGTGCGAAATACAGGCGTGTCGCCAAAGATGCGCTTAAAGCTTGACTTGGTCATTTCCAAAATTTCTTTCTCTGTGATATGCTCCACTTCTGGTTTTGGCGCAAACTCTAACAGCACAGTTGGCTTTGAGAAGCGTGTCCAAGGACATACCTCTTGGCAAATATCGCACCCAAAGAGCCACTCGCCAAGCATTGCTTTTTCCTCATCTGTGAACTCTCGCTTCAGCTCAATGGTCAGGTATGAAATGCACCGACGCGCATCGACTTGATAGGGTGCAATGATTGCTTTGGTCGGGCAGCTATCTATGCAGGCCGTGCAAGTGCCGCAGTAGTCCTTCAGTAGCGGAGCATCGGGCTCCAGCCTGCAATCTAAGAGCAGATTTCCAATGAAAAAGTATGAACCTATTGAGCGGTTAATTAGGTTAGAGTGCTTGCCCATCCAACCTAGTCCTGCACGCGCCGCCCACGCCTTGTCTAGCATTGGCGCAGAATCTACAAACGCACGCCCGTTCACTTCACCGACGCATTCGCATACAAACTCAAACAGCTGATACAGCTTTTCCTTTATGACTTGGTGGTAATCTTTCCGCTGCGCATAAATGGAAATTTTCCCCCTTAAATTTTCCAATTCCACTGCCTCGTCTTCCCTAACCACTTCGCCCTTCATTTCATTTTGCGGGGTAAAATAATTTGCAATAACAGAAATAACAGTTTGGCAATTCGGCAAGATTTTTCTTGGGTCGATTCGCTTGTCGAAGTTCTCCTCCATATAGTGCATCTCGCCGTGCATTCCCTTCTCGAGCCAGCTTTCCAGTCGCCGAGCTTCTTCGCTTAGCTCCTCTGCTTTGCTAATTCCAACTGCTGAAAATCCCAAAGAGAGTGCATAGCGTTTTATTTTCTCCTTCATAGACAGCATTTTCACCACTTCAAACTCTGCTTTTTTACAGCGCTGTGGCACTTTTCGCCTGCGCAGTCCTCTCTAATTCTTCTTACGCTTTTTCTTCTTTTTCTCGGATTTCTTGACTTTCTTACCTTCTTTCTTGGACACCTTCTTGACTGACTTCTTCTTGCCGCTCTTACTCATTACCGCATCAGCTGGCACATAGCGTCGGTTTTCTGCTTCCAGCTCTGGCGTCTCACTGGGCACGTATCCCAAAATTTTTTTTAGCATCTTTTGGCGGTAGCGTACGGCTAGCTGAAACGCCATGGCTTCGCCATATTTGGCAATTGAGAACGACTTTGTGCGAATCACATTCGGTTCTGGGTTCCAACTTGCGGCGTAATAGTGTCGTTCTTTACCATCTTTGGTCTTGCTTACGCCACGATAGACGCCTACAACGCCTGTTTCTATGCGCTTGCTACTGATGCGCCGAGTGCGCCGACGTGCCGCCAGTGATTCAATACCTAACTTTTTGGCAAGTTGCTTGCGATATTTTCGCGCCGCTTTCAGTGCTTTTTTGGCACTGCCATAGACACCATCACTGAAGAGTTTACTGTAAGTCGTGCCTTGATGATAGAGGCGCATTATCCAGCCGTGCGTATCGTGGCTATCGACGCGCGTCAGTCCTTGCTCAGAGCGAAGTGTGTCGGATTTTTTCTGCTTTGCTGCGTCTTGCTTTTTTGGCACACGCTACAGTTGGAAATGTTATGGCACAGGCACAGCGTTCAGCACCTTTCGGATAATCTCCTCAGGCTGAATTTCCTCCGCTTCAGCCTCATATGTGAGAATAATTCGATGCCGCATCACATCGTAGGCAACGGTTTTGACATCTTCTGGCGTTGTGTATCCGCGCTGATTGAGAAAAGCGTGCGCACGTGCCGCCAGATTCAGATAAATCGTGGCTCGTGGTGATGCACCGTAGGCAATCAAATTTTTCAAATCACTTAGTCCTACTTTTTCAGGCTCACGGGTAGCAAAGACCACATCTACGATATACTGCTCCACTTTTGGGTCAATATAGACTTCATTTACTACCTTGCGTGCCCTTAGAATGTCATCGGGCATCACGACCGGTTGAATTGGCTCTGGCGGCTCGGTGCGTGCCATTCGACGCATAATTTCCAACTCTTCGTCGCGCGTCGGATAGCCCACTTTGAGTTTCATCATAAAGCGATCGACCTGTGCTTCTGGTAGAGGGTAAGTGCCTTCTTGCTCGACAGGGTTCTGGGTTGCCAAGACGAGAAACGGTGAATCCAGCTTGTAAGTCTCCTCGCCAATTGTAACTTGCCTCTCTTGCATCGCTTCCAGCAACGCTGATTGCACCTTTGCAGGTGAGCGATTGATTTCATCGGCTAAAATGATGTTGGCAAAAATTGGGCCTTTTTTGGTGTAAAAGCGCATATCTTTCTGGTTGTAAATCATTGTGCCGATGAGGTCTGCTGGCAGGAGGTCAGGCGTAAATTGAATGCGCTGAAACTTCAAGTTGAGCGCTTTAGCTAAGGAGCTAACCGTCAGAGTTTTTGCCAGCCCAGGCACTCCCTCTAACAAGATATGCCCATTGGTTAGCAAGCCAATCAGCAAACGATTAATCACATAGTTCTGCCCAACGACGACTTTGGCAATTTCGGCACGCAAGCGATGCACGAATTCCGATTCTTGCCGAATTTTTGCATTCAGTTCTTCAATTGATGCGGCTGCAAGCATAGAGGTGTAAGTGGTTTTTTAATACTACGATGATGGCTGCGGCGGTTCATTTGATTTCTCTGAGCCAGCCTCAGAGGATTTTTCACTGCTGTAGTAGTAATAAAGCCCTTCGCCGCCGATGAAGGCATAAATGCAAATCACAAGGCCTGCAATGGTGAGAAAAAACGACAGCAGTGGATTGACATGATAGACCAAATGAATTTGCCCGATGCGCGGTAAAAAAAGAAAAATCAAGCTGGCGCCGAACAGAAACAAAAACATTCGTGAAAAGCGCACCATTGAATAAGTCTTCTTTTTATCTTTGCGCGGCTTTTCCATACTGCAAAAAAAATGTTTGATTGATGAAAATTCTTGGTCTCGAAACCAGTTGCGACGAAACCTCTGCCGCAGTGCTCATTGGCGGCAAGGTGGTATCGAACCTCATTAGTTCGCAAGCGCTGCATCAGCTCTTTGGTGGGGTTGTGCCTGAGCTGGCTTCACGTGAGCACGAGCGCCTGATTGTCCCAATCACGCAGCAAGCGCTTGAAGCAGCAAATATACAGAAGTCTGAGCTCGATTTCATAGCTGCCACAGCTGGCCCTGGCTTAATTGGCGCTGTGATGGTCGGCCTAAATTTTGCGCAAGCCCTTGCCTTTGCACTAAGAAAACCTTTTGTGCCTATCAATCACATTGAAGCTCATATCTTCTCCACCTTTATTGACGATGGCACGCCAGACTTCTCACCCCCACATTTTCCATTTCTTTCGCTTATCGTCTCTGGCGGGCACACACTGCTTGCCATTGTGCAAGAAGACCTTAGCTACGAAGTGGTTGGGCACACCATTGACGATGCAGCTGGAGAAGCCTTCGACAAAACAGGCAAAATGCTGGGACTGGGTTACCCTGCTGGCGCTGCAATGGACAAACTGGCTCAGCAAGGCGACCCGCACTTTCATCGCTTTCCGCGCGCAATGATGACCAAGCTCCCCAGCAATAAATCGCAGCTTGAAAACTTTCACTTTAGTTTCTCTGGTCTCAAAACATCGGTGCAAACTTTTCTGCGTAGCAAAAGCACAGAGTTTCTGCAGACACACCTTGCTGACATTTGCGCCTCCATTCAAGCGGCAATTGTTGATGTGCTGGTTGAAAAAACACTGGCAGCCGCCGAAACTTTTGGCATTCGCACCCTCAGCATCGCTGGTGGCGTCAGTGCCAACTCTGCCTTGCGTGCAAAATTCAAGGCAGAATGCGCCCAAAGAGGTCTTTCGCTCCACATTCCTAAACCAATTTTTTCAACCGACAATGCAGCCATGATTGCTATGCTTGCTCACCTTAAAGTTTTGCGCGGTCAGTATGAACCCAACCGATACAATACCCGCGCATTTGCCAGCTTTTTTGACCGACCCGATTGAATCATAGCCCTGCAATAGCGATGTTAGCCAAGCGAATCATTCCGTGTTTAGACGTCAAAGACGGACGTGTGGTCAAAGGTGTCCAGTTTCAAGCTCTGCGCGATGCGGGCTCCATCGTCGAGCAATCGAAGTTCTACAATTCCGAACTTGCCGATGAGATTGTTTTCTTAGACATTTCTGCTTCCGTAGAGTCGCGCAAAACCACACTCGAAGAGGTGCGTAAGGTCTCAGAGCAAGTTTTCATTCCACTTACGGTGGGTGGCGGCATTCGCTCTATGGAGACCGCTCGTGAAGCTTTTCTTCACGGTGCAGATAAAATCTCGCTCAACACCGCTGCCGTTCAGAATCCATCTCTCATTTCAGAGCTTGCTGAGCGTTACGGCTCACAAGCTGTAGTGGTTGCTATTGACGCAAAGAAAGTCGGCTCGCACTGGGAAGTTTTTACGCACTCTGGTCGCACTCCGACAGGACTTGACGCCATTGAATGGGCTGCCAAAGTGGCTACGCTGGGCGCAGGTGAAATCTTGCTTACCAGTATGGACCGTGATGGCACGCAGCAAGGCTACGACCTTGAGCTTTTGCGCCAAGTTTCCACTTCTGTTCCAATCCCTGTTATCGCTTCAGGCGGGGCAGGCAATCTTATGCACCTCTACGAGGCTTTCTCCAGTGGTCAAGCTGATGCAGTGCTTGCTGCCTCAATTTTTCACTATCGTCAATACTCCATTATTGAAGCCAAGCGGTATTTGCAACATCGTGGGATTGCGGTGCGTCTTTAAGCTGCGCAGGTACTTGCTACGTTTGCCACCTGATGCAGTTTCTGTATACTCCCGCAGAGCAGTTGCCATTTTCCTTCACTTGCGTAAGAAGATAGAGTGATGTAATTTTGTGCTACAGTTGGCGTGTTCGTCTAGAGGCCTAGGACGCCGCCCTCTCAAGGCGGAAATCATGGGTTCGAATCCCATACACGCTACCCTGTCCCCCTGTTCCTTCTTTCTGGGAAGTGGCTCTGTCAACCTTTTCATCTTTGATATGCGAATCCCTGAGCGGTATGTGCGCCACATTTGGAAGAATCTTTACCTTCGGCTCAATGAACTAACACTTTGCGATGGTCGGTCGCTGCAAGTGCTCTCCACCGGCACGCTGAACCCCAACGAAGGTGCAGACTTTCTAAACGCTCGGCTTCTGATTGACGGAGTGCTACACACAGGCAATGTCGAGATTCATTCGCGTTCTTCGGACTGGCTGCGGCACCAGCACCATCGCAACCCGCGCTATGATTCAGTTATCCTGCACGTCGTCTTCGAGCACGATGCACCTGAGAGCAGTTCTGCACCCGTCTTGGAACTTCGCCCGTTTCTTCATAACGACCTTCATTGCACACTGGCTCAGTGCATTCGTGATGAAGCGGCACTCTCCGCAAGATATGCGCTGCCTTGCTCACCGGCCGTGCTGTCCGTAGCCGATGATCTCAAGCTCAATTGGCTCCAGCAGCTCTCGGAAGCTCGCTTTACGCGCAAAGTGCAGCGCTTTGCTGAGCGACTGACCGCCGATAACTATGATGAGCTCATCTATCAAGGTCTGATGCGTGCGCTAGGTTACAGCGAAAACATCACAGGCTTTGAGCAGCTAGCGGCTTTGGTTCGCTTTCAAGATTTGCAGTTTCTTGTATCGCTAAGCTTTTCAGAACGGCGCATCACGCTTGAAGCCATCTTCTTTTCACTCTCTGGACTGTTGCCTGAACAATCCAGCACCCCTGAAACGCAGGCGTATACGGACATCTTGCGACAGACCTTCCAGACGACACCGTTTGTGCACCTGCCACCGCTCAGTCTCACTGATTGGATTTTCTTTCGCCTGCGTCCCTCAAACTTTCCTACGCTTCGTTTGGCGGCGCTTGCAGAGATTCTTTCCAAAAACCTGAGTAGCGGTTTTCTCCACAAGGCTCTTGAGATTGCTCAAAGCGCTTTGCCGTTGCGCCGAAAAATCACTCAGCTCGAGCATCTTTTCATTGCCGATGCATCAGGTTACTGGCAGCATCACTATCGCTTTGGGGAACGCAGTCAGGTCGTTATCCGCACACTGGTCGGGAAACACCGCGCCTCAGAAATCGTCATCAATACACTTTTGCCCGTACTGTCGCTTTATGCAACTCGCACTCACAATCACTCGCTTGCGGATACTGTCTCCTCGCTTTATGCATCTTATCCGAAAGGGCTGACCAATCGACTTTCAGAGAAGACTATGCAAGAACTGCTGGGCGACAGCTACCAAGTTAAATCTGCAGCCTTTGAGCAAGGGCTTTTGGAGCTGAAACAAGAATACTGCAATGCTTTGCGCTGCTTAGAATGCCGCATTGGGCAAGCGATTTTAGGTGTGTAGCCGCCTTTGTCTTATGCCTCTGCTTTCCGCAAGCGGAAAAACTTTCGCTTTCCCACCTTGATAATTTTTTCCGTTTCCAGCGAGAGCATCTGCTTTGCATCACTGGCTCGCATGCTATCGACCATGACCCCTCCTTGCTCGACCAATCGGCGCGCTTCGCTTTTTGAAGATGCTGCTTTTGCAACCACTAATGCATCAAGCAAGCCAATTTCACTTGTGGACACGATCACCTCCTCAATATCCTCGGGCGCTTCGCCTTTTGCAATGCGCTCGGCTGCCTCTCTTTCACGCCGCCCTGCTTCGGGGTTATGGAAAAATGAAACGGTTTTTTCGCTGAAAAAGTGTTTGGCTTCTCTTTGGTTTTCTTGCATTAGGCGCTCGAGCGTGTGGAGGTCATCTTGGCTGAGAATCCCTGTGTATTGTGCATACTTCATCACAAGGCTATCTGGCACATTGAGCAGTTTTTGATACATCTCTCGTGGTGGATCGTTAAAGCCAATGTAATTGTCTAGCGATTTAGACATTTTTTGCACGCCGTCTGTGCCTTCCAGAAGTGGCAATGTGATGCAGACTTGCGGCTCTGCAATGCCGTATTCACGCTGCATATCGCGCCCGACCAGCAAGTTAAACTTTTGATCTGTGCCCCCCAGCTCTACATCGTTTCTTAGTTCAACGGAATCCATTGCTTGAGCCAGTGGATAGAGCAGCTCGTGAATGGCAATTGGCTCACCTGCTCTGTAGCGGTTGGCAAAATCGTCTCGCTCCAGCATACGTGCGACGGTATATCGGCTGGCAAGGCGAATGACATCTTCAAACGACATTTTGCCGAGCCACTCAGAGTTGTATCGGATAGTGGTTTTGTCTTTGTCCAAAATTTTCGTGGCTTGTTCAAGGTAAGTTTGTCCGTTTCGCACAGTTTCTTCTCGGCTGAGCTGTGGGCGTGTTTTGTTTCTGCCTGATGGATCACCAATCATTGCGGTAAAATCACCGATGATGAGAATCGCCAGATGTCCAAGGTCTTGAAAATCACGCAGCTTGCGCAGCACAACGGCATGCCCCAAGTGCAAATCTGGGCGTGATGGGTCGGCACCCAGTTTGACTTTCAAGGGCTCACCCGTTTGCAAACTGCGCTCAATTTTGCGTTCCAAGTCTTCCACTGGAATCACCTCGACTGTGTTGCGCAAAATCCAGTCCAGTTGCTCGTTCTTCGGAGGAAAGTGCTTGACACTTGTTGTCATAGTTGATATGTTTTTTTGCATCTCTTGATACATGGTGTTTTTACTCTCCACGCCGCATTTCTCGCTCCAAGTCGCGTTGCTTAATTGCTTCACGCTTGTCGTGCAGCTTTTTACCGCGTGCAAGCGCCAGCTCTAATTTAGCTTTGCCTCTCTCGTTGAAATACAGTTTCAGTGGCACCAGCGTCAATCCTTTTTCTGCAACCTTTTGCTTGAGTCTCAAAATCTCCTCCTTGTGCATCAGCAGTTTGCGACTGCGCTTTGGGTCGTGGTTTTCTGTCGTGCCCAGTTCATATGGAGTAATTTGCATATTTTCAAGCGTGAGTTCGTCATTGCGCACAAGGGCAAAACTATCGTCCAAGCTGGCTTTGCCTTGCCGAATAGACTTTACCTCCGTGCCTTTGAGCGCAATTCCTGCTTCAAATGTCTCAAGCACATCATACTCAAAGCGCGCCTTTCGATTGTGAATGGTTCTAACAAACGCAGGTTTGGATGTTTTTTTGCTCGACACAGTTCAAAATTGAAAAGTGTTGTTCAAAATTTTTCATCAAGAAAAATACACACATCAGGCGTAAAAAAATCTGCACCCAGCATTACGATTTTTCCGCTTTCTTCCCCACTGCGACTGGCTTTCAGCGACCAGTTTCTTCAAAAATCGCTCATTTTTACGCTTCGGCTTGCTTTTTTCTGTTTCCGCGCTTTCTTGGCACGGTATTTGTGCGTTTTATTTGCAGTGTTCCTTCTTACAGCTTCTCTCCAGCCGCAGTGGGCTGCCTAGTTAGGGGGGTAGCCCACTTTTATTTTTGCCGCTAAAAACTCTCCTTTCCCTATGCATTTCGTAGATTTGGGCTTTGCAAATTACCTTTTTACGCTATGAGCCGCTGCACGATTTACGCCAGCGATGAAGATAGGCTGCGAGGCATTTTCTACGTGGCGCTTGCTGCACTTCTTTGGAGCACAGGTGGGGCATTCATCAAGTCAGTTGAGCTTGACGCCTTTCAAACTTCGTTCTGGCGCTCACTTTTTGCTACCCTCACGATTGCAGCTATCACGAAACCCCGACACCTTACGCTCAATACCGACACGCTGCTCACCTCGCTTGCTTACTCTGCCACGCTCATGTTCTTCGTTGCAGGCACAAAACTGACCACTGCTGCCAATGCCATTCTCTTGCAATACGCTGCTCCGATTTACATTCTTTTGCTTGCGCACTTTTTGCTCAAAGAGTCAATGAACCGAGCACAGGTCATTACCGTCTTTTTCTGCGTGATTGGCATGGCGATCTTCTTCCTTGACCAGCTTTCACCACAGGGTTACTTGGGCAATATCTTTGCGGCGCTCTCTGGCGTTGCTTTTGCCGTAATGACCGTGATGCTTCGCAAACAGCGTCACGCCGACCCCACTCAATCTATTTTTCTGGGCAATCTCTGGATTGTGCTTATTACCGCCTTTATTCTCATCACGCAATCGCTTTCGCACCCCAAAGGAGCGCTTCACCCTGATGTGTATCTTGGCTTTGCTATCTCCACTGCCGACAGTATTATTGTTGCCTTCTTGGGCATTTTTCAGATTGGCATTCCATACCTTCTTTTCACGCGTGGCATTCGTGCACTGCGCGCCGTAGACGCTGCCCTTATTGGAATGTTAGAGCCAGTCCTAAACCCAGTCTGGGCATTTCTCATCGTAGGAGAAGTGCCTTCAATGTATGCTTTCATTGGCGGTGCAATTATTATTGTTGCTGTCTTTGTTCAAAATGTCTGGGTACTGCGCGTTCAGCAAAGCCAAAATGCAGCATAGCTCTGGCAACAGGCTACTGGTACAGTTACCAAAAAGCGGCTGGTTTAGGCTTGAAAAAGGCGCTTTGCATCGTATTTTTGCGCTCTAACTCAATTTTCGGGGAACTTTCTCTATGGCTCAATTAGAACTGCCAACGATTCAGATTCTTGAAGGCTCGCGTGAAGTATCGGCTGACGGACAAGAAACCTTTGCGGCTGTTTCCACCTGCGCTGCCACTGAAGGCGCAAAAGGCAAGGTTTACATTGAGACATATGGCTGCCAGATGAATGTCTCCGACTCGGAAATTGTAGCGTCTATTTTGCATAAAGACGGCTACAGCACTACCGACCGTCCCGAAGAAGCCGATGTGATTCTTCTTAACACCTGCGCAATCCGCGAACATGCGGAGCTTAAAATTCACCACCGTTTAGAATCGCTAAAACCTTACAAGCGCCGTAAGCCAAAGCTGGTCATTGGGGTTTTGGGCTGTATGGCTGAGCGAATGAAAGCCAAGCTCTTTGAGGAAGAGAAAATCGTTGACTTGATTGCTGGTCCTGACGCATATCGCTCGCTGCCGCAGCTCATTGAGCTGGCTGAGACAGGGCAAAAAGCCGCAAATGTTTTTCTGTCACTTGAGGAAACCTACGCCGACATTACACCCGTGCGCCGTGCGGGCATCAGTGCTTTTGTCTCCATTATGCGTGGGTGCGACAATATGTGCTCGTTTTGCGTTGTGCCTTTCACGCGCGGGCGTGAACGCAGTCGCCCTGTGCAGTCTATCTTGGATGAAATCAAGCAGCTCTCTGACGAAGGCTTCAAGGAAGTTACGCTTTTAGGTCAGAATGTCAATTCCTATCGTGACGAGCAAAGCGGCGTCAATTTTGCTGAGCTAATGTATCGCGCCAGTCTCATCAACCCCAACATGCGCATTCGTTTTACCACGTCCCACCCAAAGGATATTTCAGAAGAGCTGGTGCACGTCATGGCAGAGCGACCTAATCTCTGCAAGTTCATTCACTTGCCTGTTCAATCTGGCGCAACGACTGTCCTTGCCAGAATGAACCGCAACCATACCCGCGAGGATTACCTTAGAAAAATTGAGATGATTCGCCGCCATCTTCCAGAGTGCTCTCTTTCGACTGACATCATCACGGGCTTTTGCGGCGAAACTGAAGCGGAGCATCAAGAAACGCTCTCACTCTTAAAGGAAGTGCGCTACGACTATGCCTTTACCTTCATTTACTCAGAGCGCCCTAATACGCCTGCTGCCAAGAAAATGGTCGATGATGTGCCGCTCGAAGTCAAGCAGCGCCGCTTAGCAGAAATCCTCGATGTGCAGCGCCAAATTTCTCTGGAACTTTATCAAGCCTCTGTGGGTCAAGTCTATGAAGTGCTGATTGAAGGCGATAGCAAACGTTCTTCAGCGCACTGGATGGGGCGCACGGATACCAACCGTGTGGTGGTATTTCCAAAGCGCAATGAGTCAATTGGCGATTTTGTTAGCGTGAAAATCTTAGGTGCAACGTCTGCTACGCTCTTTGGGGAGCGCGCCTAAGCCTTCCCCCTCATTGGCATATCTCACTACCTGTGATATTCATCACGCCTCTAATTAACCTTTCCGTGCATCTTGCGTTTAGACGGTTGTGATGCAAGCTGTTTGCAAGTGGTCATCACGCCAGTTTTGACAGTTACCGCCTGGGTTTTGATAGGTTGAGTCGCTGGGGCAGCAGCAGCGATTCCCGAGAAAATTCAGGCGGTTTTCATTTTGTTTTGCTATCTTTGTGCGAGATTTGCAGTGACTTTTAATTCCCTTGTGCAATCCTGATGAGTCAGCAAAGCAAGCCGTCTAACGCCCGCAAGATTGAGCACACGCTCACCCGCCGTGACTTAGTGGCTGATGTGGCTCGCCGCACTCGCCGCCCTGAATCGGAAGTATCGGAAATCGTTGATGCCACCTTAGATTCTCTTTCGAAGCTGATTCGTAGCGCAAATCCAGAAATTCGTATTGAGCTGCGGGGCTTAGGCGTCTTTGAAGTAAAGTATATGAAACCTGCCGCTGCCGTGCGCGACCCACGCACAGGAGAGAGCGTCTCTTACTCTGGTCGGCGGCGTAAAGTGCACTTCCGCCCAAGTAAGCTCATTAAACGATTTTTTCAGAAAGACATTTCCATCATACGCAAACCTGATGACGACCATCAAGAAGCGCATTCTGGCAATTGACTATGGCACGCGTCGCATTGGCTTAGCCAAAAGTGACCCCTTCTGGCTTTTTGCACAACCTGTTGGCACATTTAGCGAACCTGAACTCTATCACACTCTTCACACTTTCCTTGCACAAGACGGCATTGAGAAAATTCTTGTTGGCTACCCCACTCATCACGATGGCTCACCTCACCCAATGAAGACGGTGGTTGATGCTTTCATTGAGCGTCTGAAAACGCGTTTTCCTTTGGTGCCCATAGAGCGTGTTGATGAATTTGGCTCTTCTAAAGCAGCCATGAAGGTGCTCATTGAAAGTGGTGTGCGCCGAAAAGCCCGTCAAGTGAAGGGTCGCATTGACCAAGCGGCTGCCGCCTTGCTTTTGCAAGCCTATTTGGATTCGCAGCCTTCCAAACAAGCATAAAAAAATGCGAGCAACCTTTTCTTGGCTGCTCGCATCAAGTCTATTTCCTCTGCGCTTAGGCTACAGCGCTTTCTTCGTGCAGAATCTTTGTGCCTAAAAGCTCAAGGAACTTGGAAAGTAGAGCGGGGTGCGACGGCCAAGCTGGTGATGAAACAATGTTGCCATCGACAATAGCTTCATCCATTGGAATTTGCTCATAGTGTCCGCCTGCCATATTGACTTCTGGCGCACAAGCTGGATACGCCGAGATTTTCTTTCCTGCAATGACATTTGCAGCTGTCAGGACTTGCACACCGTGGCAAATGGAGGCAATTGGCTTGTTGTGCTTTGCGAAGTGTTGGACAATTTCAATCACTTTCGAGTTGAGGCGAATATATTCGGGCGCTCGTCCGCCACAAATGAACAGCCCGTCGTAATCTTCTGGCTTGACATCAGCAAATGTGGCGTTGAGTTTAAAGTTATGCCCGCGTTTTTCGCTGTAGGTTTGGTCTCCCTCGAAATCGTGGATAGATGTGCGCACCACATCACCTGCTTTTTTGTCGGGGCAAACGGCGTGAACTTGGTGCCCGACGGTTAAGAGGGTCTGGAAGGGCACCATCACCTCATAGTCCTCGACATAGTCGCCGACCAGCATCAAGATTTTCTTTGCCATATCGCTTTCTCCTTTGTTTAAGTTAATTGGAATTTGCGTGGGTTACGGCAAGTTACGGGACTTTACTCTGCAATCCAAACGCTTGCGTAAAGCGCCCTAAAAAGCAATCCCATCATTTTTTCAGCATTTCAAATTGGCTATATTCGCAGTTCTATTTTTTCAAAGCGTTAGAACGACCAAATGAAATACCGCACGCACTTCTGCGGCGAACTTCGCCGAGAGCATCTTTCCCAGAGCGTCAAATTAGCTGGCTGGATTCACCGCAAGCGCGACCATGGCGGTCTTATCTTCGTGGATATGCGCGACCACACAGGGATTTGCCAGCTTGTCTTTGAACCTCAAAGCGGCGAGATTTTTCATCAAGTTGAACATTTGCGCGTAGAATCGGTGATTGTGGTGCAAGGCACCGTTGTTCTGCGTTCAGAAGACACCATCAACGCTAACTTGCCGACTGGCGAAATTGAAGTGCGTGTGCATGCGCTTTCAGTGGAAAATGCTGCTGAACCGATGCCTTTCCCTATCGCCGATGAAGTGCCAACCTCTGAGGACCTTCGTTTGAAGTATCGCTTTCTTGACTTACGCCGTGAGCACCTGCATCAAAATATCCTCTTTCGTTCAAAGCTGATTTTTGAGATTCGGAAGTATCTTGTTGGGCTGGGCTTTAACGAAATCCAGACGCCGATTTTGACCTGCAGCTCACCAGAGGGCGCTCGAGACTACCTTGTGCCCAGTCGCCTGCACCCCGGAAAATTTTATGCTTTGCCGCAAGCACCGCAACAATTTAAGCAGCTCTTGATGGTCGCTGGCTTTGACAAATACTTTCAAATCGCTCCTTGCTTTCGCGATGAAGATGCCCGTGCTGACCGTAGCCCCGGCGAGTTCTATCAGCTTGATATGGAGATGGCATTTATCACCCAAGATGAGTTGTTTGAAGTGCTGGAAGGACTTTTTGCACATCTGACCAAAACGCTTTCTCACAAGCGCATTTGGAAGTTGCCCTTCCCCCGTCTCACTTATCACGAAGCAATGAACCGATATGGCTCTGATAAGCCTGACCTACGCAATCCACTGGTCATTGAAGACGTTACGGACATTTTCGTTGGCTCATCGTTTAAAGTCTTTTCGCAAAACACGGGCAAAGGGCGCTGTGTTAAGGCACTCGTGCTTAAAGGAAAAGCTAATGAGCCTCGCCTTTTTTACGACAAAGCTGAAGACTACGCCAAAACCGAACTAGGCTTGCCTGGACTTGCTTACATTCGCTACCGCGACAGCGAAGTGCAAAGCCCGATTTACAAGTTTCTCTCCGACACGGAAAAAGAACGTCTTGTCGAGCGGCTCGGCATTGAAACTGGTGATGTCGTTTTCTTTGCTGCTGGCACATGGGAAAAAACTTGCAAAGCCATGGGCGCTATGCGAAACTACTTTGGGAAGCACTACCCGCTTGATAAAGACCTTTTAGCCTACTGCTGGATTGTTGATTTTCCGATGTTTGAGTATAACGAGGAGCAAAAGAAGATCGACTTCTCGCATAATCCGTTCTCAATGCCACAAGGCGGCTTAGACGCTCTTCTGACCAAAGACCCCCTCGAAGTGCTTGCTTACCAATACGACATTGTGTGCAATGGCATTGAACTTTCCAGCGGCGCAATTCGCAATCACAAGCCAGAGATTATGTATAAGGCATTTGAAATTGCAGGCTACACAAAGGAAGAGGTCGATAGGCGCTTCGGTCACATGATTCGTGCCTTCCAGCACGGTGCACCCCCGCACGGCGGTATTGCGCCCGGCATTGACCGCATCGTTATGCTCTACCGCGACGAGCACAACATCCGTGAAGTGATTGCCTTCCCGATGAACCAGAAAGCTCAAGACCTGATGACCGGCGCTCCGTCAGAAGTTTCAGAAAAACAGCTTCGTGAGCTACACATTAAACTTGACTTACCTCAGAAAGAGTCGTAGCCACCCCCTACGCATTTCCTTTCAGGTGCGCCATCTACTTACAAGCTACTGAAACCTAAGAAGCCGTCGGTATCCTCTGCGCACTTTGCCATGCTTTCGTGCCCTCTTTTTGCTTAGTGCAAAAGACGCGCGAACCGATTTCTCTGGCTACAACTCTTCTGCCTTATATCACTACTCTGGTGTATCTTTTGAGCGGCATTTAGCGAAGAAATGCCGAAACGACCAAATTTGCTTGCACTATGCCTCGCATTATCTTGCTTCTTTTGCTTCTCTCTCTTCTAACTCAATCGCTTTCTGCGCAACCGGTGCCAAAACCCAAACCGAAAGACGGCTACCAAAAAGAGTGGGAAGCCGTCGAGAAAAAGGAACGCGAGGGCCTGCCGAAATCTGCACTCGAACTCGTAGCGAAAATCTATCAGAGAGCCAAAGCCGAGCGCAATGCACCTGAACAAGTCAAAGCTTTGATTCATCTTGCCAAATACACAGCACAAGTAGAAGAGGAGGGCTTGGTCAAGGCAATTCTACTCTTTGAAGCGGAAGCAAAAGGTGCACTTTTTCCTGTTCAGCCAGTGCTCTACTCGCTCCTTGCTGATTTCTACTGGCAATACTACCAGCAAAATCGCTACCGCTTTCTTAACCGCACTGCAACGGCACAAATACTTGATAGCGACATTCGCACATGGGATTTGCAGAGACTCCTCGAGCGCGTCATCGCAACGCACGAACTTGCGCTCTCAAACCAAACTGCGCTGCAAAAAACGCCGCTCTCGCTTTACGATTCCATTCTCGACACTGCTAAAGATTCCAAGAAGTATCGCCCCACGCTCTTTGACTTTCTTGCGCATCAAGCGCTGATGTTCTACAAAAATGAAGAATCGTCGCTACCCAAGCCGACCTACGAATTTGAACTCACGTCGCTCGATGGCTTTAAGCCTGCAAAAGCCTTTGCGCGCCTCCGGTTCGAGACGCAAGATACCTCGTCGCTCAAATATCGCGCGCTGCGGCTCTATCAAGACCTCATCAAGTTTCACCTTGACGACAAAGAACCCGACGCTCTGATTGACATTGACCTTGCACGCTTAGCATATGTGCGCCAGATTACCTTTCACGAGGAGAAAGATGCGGCTTTCGAGCAAGCCTTAAAGCAACTTGATGCACAGTATCGCCATCGAGCCGCTTCGACCGATGTGCTTTATGAGCTTGCGAATTACTACTTCACGCTGGGCGCGGCAAAAGACAAGGAGGGACTAAACGGACGTCAGCGCGCCTTGAAACTCTGCGAGGAAGCGCTTCAGCGCGCGCCCAATTCGCGTGGGGCGATTAATTGCAGAAGTCTCAAAAGCCAGATTCTCCAGAAGCAATTCCGTCTCACAGGTGAGCAATGCGTTGCGCCAAATCAACCTTTTCGCGCGCTGGCGCAGTATCAAAACTTTAACAAGGCATACTTCCGAATCGTGCGCCTGCCTGATACAGATGAGTGGCGCTATGCCTATCGCACTGACCGACTATCGCAAGCCTTACAGCTAAACCCGATTCGTGAGTTTGTGCAAGAATTTCCTTTGCCAAATGATTTGCTGGAACACTCTGCTGAGTTTAAAGTCGATGGCTTACCCACAGGGCATTATGCGCTGCTGATGAGCGCCCGCAAAGACTTCAAGCGCGAAGCGAATATTCTTGAATTGCTCGAGTTCTGGTCGACTTCGCTTTCGCTCGTTACCATCAGTCAGTCAAGCGATGAAGATGCGACAAAGACTTTCCTTGTGCTTGATGCACAAACAGGCAAGCCGATTGCGGGGGCAACCGCTGAACTTTTCCGTGAAGAGTATGACTACAAGAGCCAGCGCTACCGCACGGTCAAAATCGGCAAATATATAAGTGACAAGGCGGGCAAATTCACCGTGCGTGAGACGAAATATGCGTTCCAAATTGACTTGCGTCATCAAGATGACCGCTTTATTGTGCCTGACCAATTCTATGTTTCGCGTCGTTACGACCAACCTGAACGTGAGCCTTACTTCGTTGCGCTTTTCACCGACCGCAGCCTTTATCGTCCCTCGCAAACGATTTACTTCAAAGGGATTCTCTTGCACCACAATTCCAACCGCACAAAGTATGATGTCGTGCCGAATGAGCCTGTAAAGGTTACTTTCTACGATGTGAATTATCAAGTCGTCTCTACGCTTTCATTGCGCACAAACGAATACGGCACCTTTCACGGCAGTTTCGCCGCGCCAACTGGCGTGCTGACTGGCAGAATGCAGATTGAAGCCAAAAGCAAAGGCACGGGTCGCGCGTTTGTGCAAGTCGAGGAATACAAGCGCCCAAAGTTTGAGGTCTCGTTCAAACCGATTCAAGGTGCTTATCGCTTAGGCGAGACGGTGAAAGTTACGGGTGTTGCAAAGTCTTACGCAGGCGCGGCTGTTACAGACGCAATGGTCAAATTCCGTGTGGTGCGCAATACCGCATTTCCGATGTGGTGGCGTTGGTGGATTCCGCGTCCCACCGTGCCTGACCGCGAAATTGCGCATGGCACGCTCACAACTGATGCCCATGGCGAATTTGTGCTTGAGTTCCCCGCCTTGCCCGATAGGAGCATTCCAGAAAGCGACGCGCCTGAATTTACCTACACGGTCTATGCCGATGTAACAGACCTTAGCGGCGAGACGCGCACGGGGCAAACTTCGGTGCAAGTGGGCTACCTTGCACTGCGTGTTTCGCTCAATCTTCCTGAGATGATTGATAAAACCAAGCCCATCAAAGCGAGCGTGCAGACGGAGAATCTCAGCGGCACGTTTGAACCTGCGCAAGGCACACTGAAACTTTATAAGATTCCTGAGCCTTCGCGTCCCTTGCGTGAGCGGCTCTGGCAAGCGCCCGACCAATTTACTCTGACAAAAGCCGAATACGGCGCACTTTTCCCCGACGATTACTACGCTGACGAAGACCGCCTCACCAGCGAAACGGTCGGCACAACACCACGCAGCTTTTCGTTCAATAACCGCGCGGCGGCTGAACTGATTGAAATTCCATTTGCCTCAATGGAATCGGGCAGATACCTTGCCGTCGTGGAGACCAAAGACCGCTTCGGCAAGCCCATCAAACTTGAACGGCGACTTACGCTCTACTCGCCCAGCGACGCAAAGCCTGCTGCCACTCTGCCTTCATTTTTTGTAATTCCCGAAGCAAGAAATTATGAGCCGGGCGAAACTTTCCGATTCATTTGGGGTTCTGCCTATCCTGATGTGGAGGCTTATTACGAAATCGAGCATCAGGGCAAAATCATTCGGTCAGAAATCCTCAAAGTCAGCAACTCGCAAAAAGTCTATGACATCCCCATCAAGGAAGAGCATCGCGGCAATCTTTCGTTTCGCATCTATTTTGTGCATCGCTATCGCTTCTATCAGGTGCAGCATACTATTGTAGTGCCTTGGACGAACAAAGAGTTACGAGTGGAGTGGTCATCGTTCCGCAATAAACTGCTGCCCGGTGCAGAGGAAGAATGGTCACTGAAACTCTCTGGCTTGAAGGGTGAGAAAGTATCAGCAGAAATGGTCGCGGCGCTCTACGATGCCTCGCTTGATGCATTCTTGCCACATAGTTGGTCGCTTTCGCTCTATCCTTATTTTTCTACACAAGGCCATGTAAGCGCAGGCAATGCATTTCGCGCTGTTCAAGCCGAAAGCGCAGAATCAAACTGGAATCGCTACGAACAGCCTTACTACCAGAATTACGATGCGCTGAAAGATTACGGACTGTTTTTCGCTGTATCCGAGTTCGGCGGTATGGGCTTCGTTGGCACTGGGCGCACTGGTTTGGGCGATGCCAGAGCTGGCGGTCTTGGCAGTGCGGCACTGCGTGCAACCGCCCGCAATCGGACGCGCAATGGGGTAATGAACGGTGAGGAAAGCACCGAAGCTCTAATGGCTGCCCCTGCCAAGCAAGCTGCAGCTACAAGTGAAGTTGTAGCGATTGGCACTGAGACAAAATCTGCACCCAGCGCTGCACAAAAGCCTGCAACGGATTTCCAGAGTGTGAAGGTGAGAAGGAATCTTAGCGAAACTGCATTCTTTTTCCCGACGCTTACGACCAACGAAAACGGTGACATCATCTTTCGCTTCAAAGTCCCTGAAGCCTTGACCAGATGGAAATTCTTAGGTCTTGCACATACGAAGGATGCACGCATCGGTCAGATTTCGGCTGAGAGCATCACGCAAAAAGATGTGATGGTGCAGCCCAATCCACCACGCTTCCTGCGCGAAAACGACGAGATTGAATTCCCCGTCAAAATCACCAACCTTTCCGACAAAGACCAGAGCGGCGTAGCAATGCTCTCACTGCTTGACGCCACCACGATGAAACCGCTTCCCCTAACAGGCTTAGGCGAGAAGCCTTTTAGCGTAAAGGCGGGCAGCAACGTGGCACTTTTCTGGCGTGTCAAAATTCCCGAAGGCATCTCGGCAATGATGTATCGGGCCGTTGCCAAAGCGGGCAATTTTTCAGACGGCGAAGAAAACGTGCTGCCCACGCTCACGGACAAAATGCTCGTTACCGAAACCCTGCCGTTACCTGTGCGCGCCAAGCAAACGCGGTCGTTTGAGCTGACGAAACTTCTCCAATCGCAAAGTTCCAACACGCTGCGCCATGAGCGACTTACACTGGAATTTACTTCAAACCCTGCGTGGTATGCCGTGCAAGCCTTGCCGTATCTAATGGAATTTCCATATGAGTGTGCTGAGCAACTGTTCTCACGCTACTATGCCAATAGCATCGCGTCGTTTGTGGCAAATTCTTCGCCGAAGATTCGGCAGGTCTTTGAGCAGTGGAAAAACGCAGAGCCTTCTGCGCTTCTTTCCAACTTGGAGAAAAATGAAGAATTGAAGCAAGCGTTGCTGGAAGAAACGCCATGGGTTTTGGACGGCAAGAGCGAATCGGAGCGCAAGCGTCGCATCGCGTTGCTCTTTGAACTTAACTTGCTTGCGCAGCAGCTAAAACAAACGGAGCAGAAACTTGTGGCGATGCAACTTCCAAGCGGCGGATTCCCTTGGTTTTCTGGAATGTCTGAAAGCCGCTGGGTTACGCAGCACATCGTTGCGGGCGTTGGGCATTTGGATAAACTCGGCATTTACAAGCGTCCCAAAAGTGTGCAACTGATTAGCGCGCTGCCCGCATCGCTGGGCACTGCAATGAATCGTGCCATCGAATATCTGGACGAAGAAATGACGCGCGAATACGAATGGATTATGAAACATGCGCAGAAGCCCGAAGACGACCACCTCAGTTACCTTGCGATCCATTACCTCTATGCGCGGAGTTACTTCCCTGACATTCCCATTGACGGCGGCGAGCGTCAACTCAAAGCGTTAGACTACTGGAAACGCCAAGCCGAAAAATATTGGACAACGCGCCACGTGATGCTCAAAGGAATGCTTGCGCTGGCGTTTCACCGCTTTGGCGCGCCTGAGGCAAAAGCCCTTTCCAAGAAAATCATGCATTCTATCAAGGAATATGCGCTCACGTCCGATGAACTTGGAATGTATTGGAAAGAAAATACGGGCGGTTACTATTGGCACCAAGCCCCGATTGAAACGCAGGCCTTGCTGATAGAGTGCTTTGACGAAATTCTGGACGATAGAGCATCGATTGAGGCAATGAAGACATGGCTCTTGAAGCACAAGCAAACCCATAATTGGCGCACCACGAAAGCCACTGCCGAAGCATGTTATGCTTTGCTTCTGCGCGGCGCGGATTTGCTCGCAAGCGATAAACTTGCGGAAATCACCTTAGGGTCGCTTGCCCTTAACCCAAAAGCGATGCCTGACGTGAAAATGGAAGCAGGCACGGGTTACTTCAAGACGGCGTGGACAAAAGAGGCGGTGAAACCTGAATACGGCAAGGTTACGGTGAAGAATCCGAATGATGTCGTAGCATGGGGCGCGCTCTATTGGCAATACTTTGAGCGAATGGATAACATCACGGCGGCAGAAACACCCCTGAAACTTAGGAAACAACTTTTCATTGAACGCTCGACCGACAAAGGCAAAGTGCTCGAGCCTATCACAGAGAAAACACCAATTAAAGTTGGCGACGTGGTGAAAGTTCGCCTCGAACTGCGTGTGGATAGAGACATGGAGTTTCTTCATCTCAAAGATATGCGGGCTGCTGGCTTTGAGCCACTAAACGTGATTTCAGGCTACAAGTTTCAAGACGGCTTAGGCTACTACGAATCCACGCGCGATGTGGCAACGCATTTCTTTATGGATTATGTGCGAAAGGGCGTTTATGTGTTCGAGTATGCGCTACGCGCTACGCATCGTGGCAAGTTCCAGAACGGCGTTGCGAGCATTCAATCAATGTATGCGCCTGAATTTAGCAGTCACAGCGAAGGCATCATTGTGGAAATCAAGTAGGAAAGCCTGATTGGGCGTGCCTCAATCTGGTGCAAAAGTTTCCTCGAAGCGAGCTTTGGCTTGGACTTGACGCTGAGCCGCTTTTTCAAACACATAATTGCCTATCACCAAACAGTCCATCTCGGTGCGCATAAAGCAGCGATAAGCATCGTCTGGTGTGCAGATGATTGGCTCACCTCGCACATTAAAGCTTGTGTTGACCACCACTCCACAGCCCGTCAGGTCTTCAAAGGTTTTCAGCAGTTGCCAGTATCGTGGGTTAGTATCACGATGCACGGTTTGAATGCGTGCGGAAAAATCAATGTGCGTAATTGCAGGGAGTACAGAGCGTACTGTGTAGAGCTTTTCTTTCAGCGGCAAGTCGTGATAGTTTTCAGGCAAAGTTTTCCGAAGATGCGTGCGCACAGCTTGCACCAAAAGCATATACGGTGAATCGTGCTGCAGCTCAAAGTAATCGCTGGCACGCTCTGCCCGCACCGATGGTGCAAACGGCCGAAATCCCTCCCGATACTTAATTTTGAGATTTAGTTTCTTCTGCATGTCAGGGCTGCGTGCATCGGCTAAAATGCTGCGTGCTCCCAAGGCTCTCGGACCAAATTCCATTCGGCCTTGCACCCAGCCGATAACTTTGCCCTCATCCAGCCACTTTGCCACATCTTGACACAGGGCCTCAAAGTCATCGTAGTAGCGTGCCGATGCCTCGTATTTGCGTATCATGCGCTCTATGTCCAAGTCAGAAAATTCAGGTCCCAAAAACGCTCCCTTCATTGCATCACGGCTTGCGGGCAACACTCGCGCTTGTTCAAAATAAAGGTAGTAGGCGGCAAGGGCTGCACCCAGTGCCCCACCTGCATCGCCTGCTGCTGGCTGAATGAACACATCACGAAACCAGCCCGTGTTTAGCACTTTTCCATTCGCTACACAGTTGAGAGCCACGCCACCCGCCAAGCATAGATACTCTGCTTTCGTGAGACGCTTTGCTTCGGCTGCCATTTTCAGGACAATCTCTTCCGTTACACACTGAATTGCCATCGCAAGGTTGCACTGCGCTTGAGTTGGCTCATCTTCGGGCTTGCGTTTGGACACACCGAAGAGCCGCTCCCACTTTTTCTCATCAATCATCTCAAGCCCTGTGGCATACTTGAAATACTTCTGGTTTAGCCAGATCGAGCCATCGTCATAGATTCTCACCAAATGCGTTTTGATAAGCTCAATAAACCGCTTGACCTCCGCAGAATTTGGCTGACCATAAGGCGCTAACCCCATTAGCTTATACTCACCCGAATTTACCTTAAAGCCTAAAAAGTAGGTGAAAGCAGAGTAAAGCAGTCCGAGTGAATGCGGAAAATGCAGTTCCCTTAACACGGTAATCTGACTGCCCTCTCCCAGTGCGATAGAGGCCGTTGCCCACTCTCCTACGCCGTCAATCGTGAGAATTGCGGCGCGCTCAAATCGTGATGGGTAAAATGCACTTGCTGCATGCGAGAGATGATGCTCTGAAAAAAGGAGCTTTACACTTTGAGTATCGTCGCCGTTTATTTTCTGCAGCTCTTCTCGCAAAAGTCTTTTGAGAAACAGCTTTTCACGCAGCCACACTGGCATTGCTGCAATGAAGGAGCGCACTCCCTTAGGGGCAAAGGCGTAGTAGGTTTCAAGCAAGCGTTCAAATTTCAGCAGCGGTTTATCGTAAAAAACAATTGCATCCAGCTCACTTAGCGTTGTGCCTGCATAGTCTAAGCAGAACCTCACTGCGTTAGCTGGGAACGCCGCATCGTTTTTCTTTCTTGTAAAACGCTCTTCTTGAGCGGCTGCTACAATCTCACCATCTTTAATCAGTGCTGCCGCCGAGTCGTGATAAAACGCAGAAATTCCGAGTATTTTCACAGTAAATTCTCAAGCTCTGAAGTTCTGTAAGTATAAACGGCTTTGCAGAAATTTACCAGTAGGCAGTATGGCAAAATCCAAGGTGCTCTCTGCGAGTTCATCGCTTTCTTCGAAAAGAAAAAGCTATCCTGTTTGGTTCTACGGCGTGCTATGGCTTCTGCCGATTTTGTTCTTTGCTGCACTCGAAGGTGGCTTGCGGCTCTTCGGCTACGGTGATTCTTATCCGATTTTCGTGCCCTTTGAGCATAACCCAAGTCAATTGCGGCTAAATCCTCGTATTCCCGAAAAGTATTTTGGCAAGTCAGCTGTTACGCCCTCTACCATTCTTGACGTATTCGATAAGGTTAAAGCGCCGAATGCCCTACGTGTGTTTATCTTGGGCGAAAGCAGTGCGGCTGGCTGGCCTTATCCGCCGGCCGTTGCCTTCTCAAGCACGCTTCGACGCGCTCTGCAGGCACTTTACCCTGAGCGCAAAATTGAAGTGATAAACTTAGGCATTGCCGCTATCTGCACCTACACTCTTAAAGACTTTCTACCGGCGGTGCTGGAGCACCAACCTGACCTTGTCATCTTCTACAACGGGCACAATGAATATTACGGCGTCTTAGGCGTTGGCTCTTCAATGCGTCTTGGCAGTTCTCGCTGGCTGACCAACCTGAGGTTGGCTCTCAGAGACTTGCGGCTCTATCAGCTTCTTCAAAATCTTTTTTCCAGCGCAGCCCGCGCCCTTTCTTCTCGCTCCAGTGAAGACTCAGGCACTTTGATGGCAAGAGTAATTGGTGAAAGTGCGATTGCCTACAACTCAGATACTTACCGTAAGGGTCTGGAACAGTTTGAAGCTCATCTGGACGAAATGCTTGGACAACTTGAGAAGGCGGGTGTGCCGACGCTTGTCGGCACACTGGTTTCCAATTACCGTGACCAGCCGCCCTTTGTGTCGCTTGATGAATCACCGAATGCGCAAATGCTTTTTCAGCAGGCACGTGCTGCACTTCAGGCTGGTGATTCACTTTCCGCAAAATCACTTTTTCTCCAAGCAAAGGACTTAGATGCTCTGCGATTTCGTGCTCCTGAGGCGATGAATGAAATTATCCGCAACTTAGCAATCAAGCACCACGCCACGGTAGCTGAAATTCAGCAAGGTTTTGAGCGTGCCTCACCTTTTGGCATCGTTGGCAATTCTTTAATGTGCGACCACTTGCATCCCACCGTGCACGGTTACCAACTAATGGGCAAAATTTTCCTGCAAACAGCCCTTGAGCACCACCTTCTGCCGCCCCACTTCAGACCGCTTCCCCCTGCCGCATTAGATAGCCTTCTTTTTTCCCCTGTCTTTTCACCGCTTGATGCCACTATCGCTGACCTTAAGCTGCGTTTGCTCAAAGGCTCATATCCGTTTGTCCCGAAAGGTGAACCCAATCGGTTGCTGCTATCTTTCCGCCCCCAAACCCTTGTCGATACGCTGGCTATGCGTGTTGTGAGTGAAGAGCTGACGATTGAGGAAGCGCACTACGCTGCTGCGGACTACTTCCTTGCACAGCGCGATACGCTCTCTGCACAGAGCGAGCTGCAATCTTTTATTTCCAAACTGCCCTTTCTTGAACTGCCCTATCGCAAGGCAGGGCAACTTTTCATCAAATATCAACTGTTCGACCGTGCCCTGCCCTACCTTCTTGAAGCCTACCGCCTTTCGCCGACGCTCTACAGCACCAAATGGATTGGACAAATTTTGCTCTACCAGCACAAAATTCCCGAAGCGATTGCGTATCTGGAGCGCAGTCTTTCATTAGGCGGGCAGAGCGATAGCCAACTTTACTACAACTTAGCAGGCGCATACTATCAAGCTAATCAACTTGAAAAAGCCCTTCAAGCCTTGCAGCGCTGCTTGGCACTCTCACCTAACTATGCCCCTGCACGCGCATTCTACGAACAGCTCACGGCTCCCTCTCAGTAGCACAGGCAGAAAATTTTTTGCAGAAAGCAAAATTCTCGCTATCTTAATTCCGATAAAATTTGTCGGATTTTTCAAACATCAGAGAAACCTTTGTGCCAAGAAAAGCGTTAAAACCAGCGAAAATTTGAGAAGTTTTGTCTCCAAAAATCCGACTAAAATAGTCTTATTTAGCTCACTGGAAACTGTGAAAAGGAGAGGGTTACTCGGATGCTGCGGTTAACGAAAAAATTTGAATATGGGCTTTTGGCAGTGCGCTACATTGCCACTACTCAAAATGGCGATGTTGCGACCGCAAAGGAAATTGCAGAAAAGACAAACATTCCATATGAGCTGGTTGCCAAGACCCTGCAGCAGATGGCGAAGTCTGGCATTATTACCTCTGTTCAAGGCGTCAAAGGTGGCTATAAGCTCAACAAACCAGCTTCTGAGATTTCCTTCTCAGAAATCGCTGAGGCAATTGGTGAGCCGATTCAGCTCATTGATTGCGAAACCAATCCAGAGGGTTGTGAAGCCTTTTCGGGCTGCGCGGTTAAAAAGCCGCTTAGCAAGATTCAGAAACGATTCCGAGAAATTTTCAGCGAAGCCAAAGTTGCAGAAATTCTTTAAGATAAGCCTTAAAATTTTTAGTATCGCTACTTGCTGAGGAATTGACACATACCATAAAACCTTAAATTCAAAGGAGATACTGATTATGGCACTTGACCTGAGCCGACCGATTTATATGGACAACAATGCCACGACGCGAATGGATCCTCGCGTTCTGGAGGCTATGCTCCCATACTTTACTGAAAAGTTTGGCAACGCTGCTTCTCGTAACCATAGCTACGGCTGGGAAGCCGAGGAGGCGGTTGAGAAAGCCCGTGAGCAAGTAGCAAAAGCCATCGGCGCAGATGCAAAGGAAATTATTTTCACCAGCGGCGCAACGGAGTCAGATAACATTGCGATAAAAGGCGCAGTCGAGATGTATGCCGAGAAAGGCAACCATATCGTTACGATGCAGACGGAACACAAAGCCGTGTTAGACACCTGCCGCCGCTTGGAACGTGAGGGTAAAGCTAAAGTTACTTACCTTCCACCGAAGCCCGACGGACTTGTTGACCTTGACCAGCTTGAAGCCGCTATCACCGACAAGACCATTATGGTCGCTATTATGATGGCCAACAATGAAATTGGCGTCATTCAGCCGATGAAAGAAATCGGCGAAATTTGTCGCAAGCACGGGGTGCTCTTCTTTACCGATGCGGTGCAAGCGGTCGGCAAGGTGCCCGTTGATGTCAATGACATGAAGATTGATATTCTCTCAATTTCTGGGCACAAGATTTACGGTCCGAAGGGTATTGGTGCACTCTATGTGCGCCGCAAGAATCCCCGCGTCAAGCTTGCTGGAATTATTGACGGCGGCGGTCAAGAGCGCGGAATGCGCAGTGGCACGCTGAATGTGCCCGGCATAGTCGGTTTGGCTAAAGCCCTTGAGCTTTGCATTGAGGAGATGCCTACGGAAATGAAGCGCTTGACATACTTGCGCAATAAGCTTAAAGATGGCATTCTCTCTCAGCTCGAGGATGTCTATGTCAATGGCTCAATGGAAAGCCGCTTGCCGGGCAATCTCAATATGAGCTTTGCATACGTGGAAGGCGAAGCCCTTCTGATGGGCTTAAAGGGATTAGCCGTCTCCAGCGGTTCAGCTTGCACTTCTGCTTCGCTGGAGCCATCGCATGTGCTCAAAGCCTTAGGTGTTGGCGACGAACTGGCCCACTCTTCAATTCGCTACGGACTAGGTCGCTTCAACACCGAAGAAGAAGTTGACTACGCTATTAAAGTCACAGTAGAAGCAGTCAATCGCCTGCGTGAAATGTCGCCACTCTATGAAATGGCAAAAGCAGGCATTGACCTGAAATCTGTGCAATGGAATCATCATTAACTTTAACTTCAACCTTATACGGAGGACAAAATGGCTTACTCAGAAAAGGTCATTGACCACTACAACAATCCACGCAATGTCGGAAGCCTTGACCCCAACGATGAAACTGTAGGCACAGGCTTAGTCGGTGCACCCGAGTGCGGCGATGTGATGAAGCTCCAAATCAAGGTCAATGAAGAAACTGGCATCATTGAAGATGCAAAGTTCAAGACCTTTGGATGCGGTTCTGCAATTGCTTCTTCCTCGCTAGCCACAGAACTGCTTAAAGGCAAGACTATTGAAGAGGCGTTTGCCATCAAGAATACACAAATCGTACAGGAACTTAATCTGCCACCTGTCAAGATTCACTGCTCGGTGCTGGCAGAAGATGCTATCAAAGCCGCAATTGCTGACTTTAAGCGCAAGCAAGAAGCCAAGCGCCAAAAAGCACAAGAAGCGCTCTCTGCTAATACTTAACCAATTTGGTCGGAAAGTTAGTTGCTGCGCTCTAACTTTCTGACCTACTCAAAAGGAGGTGAACCAATGATTACGGTTAGCGAAAAAGCTCGCCAGCAAATTGAACGCCTGAAGGCACAGCAAAATTTGGGGCCAGAATACGGCATCCGCATTAGTGTCAAAGGTGGCGGTTGCTCTGGGCTTTCATATGGGTTAGACTTTGAGAACGAGGAACGTAAAGGCGATCAAATTTTTGAAGACAAGGGTATCAAGCTCTTCGTCGATATGAAGAGCTTCCTTTACCTTGCGGGCACTCAGCTTGACTTCTCGGATGGTCTCAATGGTAAGGGGTTTCATTTCATCAACCCGAATGCTACTCGCACCTGTGGGTGTGGGGAGTCGTTTTCAGTCTAAACCCAAGTCGCTATGCTGACTGCTACTGCCGCTGTCCCAGCTCCTCATCGTGAGCTTCATGAGCCAGATTATCCTGTGGAGGAGAAATTGGGACAGGGGAAAAACATGAGCTTCGGTTCACTGAGCTGCTGTCGTTCCTGCATATTCTTTTCAATGGCAGAAATGACATTATTGTCGGTGGTGACAGGTTTATTTACTACGAGAAAGGCAATCTGAAGAAAGCCGCTCTACCCGATGCCTTTGTCATCAAAGGCTTTGTGGGCGATGAACCTGATGCGTTCAAAATCTGGGAAACTCCAATTGACTTGCGCTTTGTGTGTGAGATTTGGTCAAACCAAAACGATGAAGCCGAGCGCCATCGCAAGTTTGCCATCTATCAAAACATTTTGCAAGAAACGGAATATGCCGAGCTGACCCGAGATGAGGTGCTTTATGCTTATCGCTTGAACAGCGACGGTGAGTATGAACAAATCCTGCCCAATTCACCAGGGCGTCTCTGGCTCAGAGAGCTTGATGCTGAGCTGGCATTTGAAGATGGTCTCATTCGGGTCTATCGCAACGGAGAAAAAATCCCAACACTTAAAGAAGCCTTGAAAGACAGAAAAATGTAATGGGCGAAGTGCGAAGAATTCCTGTCCGAACACAGGAAGAACTCTGGTTCTTTGAAAAGCAGATCAACCTCTTTGATATTTTGGAGTTTTTCCCCTTCGATGCAATTGGCAAGAAAGATGGCACGCCGGGAAAAACGCTCATAATTGAGACAGATTTAGGCTGGTCATTTGAGACAGACATTGAGCACGGGAAGTTTTGCTTTCGCAAAAAGTCCAAATCTATGCCAGGCACAGGCAAGTGGGTTGTGGAGTCAGGCTTGAAAGTTGGCGACATCATTTGCCTCGAAAAATTAGGCGAGTATCATTACAAGCTTTACAAAGAAACTTCATCTTGAAATGTTTATGGATATGCTCTCTGCTTGCAGCGGTGCTGCATTGTTTTTGTCGCTTTTTCTCGGTTTTCCACGAGAAATTATGTCGAACTTTCTGAGCATTGCTGCGGAAAAAATCCAAGCACTCTACCAGCAGTCTCAGTTCTATGAGCTTTTCGGCGATCACGCCCAACCTAACTTAAACTAAGCACACAACAATGGATAACAAGGGCTTGATGGAATTCGACATTCAGGATTTTCTCTGGAACGGTATCCTCAAAGAGTCTGAATTTCGCAAGAAACTGGAAGAACACGATTGGTCGCAGTATGATAACCGTAAGGTAATTATCAAAGGCTGCGGCTCGACACCTATTCCAACTTGGGCGTATATGGTCGTTACAGCCTATCTTGTTCAGCACGCTGAAAAAGTGATGTATGGTGAAGCCTGCTCCGCCGTGCCGATATTTAGGCGCACCAAAGCTAGCGCTACGACCGATATCAATTCCACCACTTAACTGTCTACAACTTTTTCACTACTTGCTCATTCGTGTGCTCTAAGACCGATTTGCGATGCAAGGTCGGTAATTTCTGCCTTCTTGTTTTTTAAAAAGCCACATGGAAATTGCGCTGCCTGCTTTCGTCTCATTTGTTGCCTCACTTCTCACACTTTTCTCTGGCTTTGGGCTGGGCACACTGCTCTTTCCAGCTTTTGCACTTTTTTTCCCCGCTGAACTTGCTGTTGCCACTACTGCTGTGGTGCATTTTCTCAACAATCTCTTCAAGCTTGCTTTCTTAGGGAGATTTGCGGACAAAGAGGTTGTCTTGAAATTTGGTCTGCCTGCGATTGCCGCTGCATTTTTGGGCGCACAGCTTCTCTCTCTTCTTTCAGACATTCCACCTCTGTTTCGCTATACCGCACTGGGTATTGGTGGAGAGATCTCGCCTCTCAAGCTGGTTCTTGGTCCTGTGATGCTGGTCTTTGCCTTGATTGAGTTTTCCGATCGTGAGCACCGCTTCAGCTTCGACCGCCGATACCTGCTGCTTGGTGGGATTCTGAGTGGTTTTTTTGGAGGCTTGTCTGGTCATCAAGGGGCTTTGCGCACGATGTTTCTTCTGCGATGCAACTTGGAGAAAAAAGCCTTCCTTGCTTCAGGCATTGCGATTGCTTGCTTGATTGACATATCACGCCTTACGGTTTATCAACATCGGTTTTCTACTACTCTACTTTCCGAAAATCTGCTTGCAATTGGCTGCTCGATTTTATCTGCGTTTTTAGGCGTCACCATCGGCACACGTCTTCTCGAGAAGGTAACGATGAAAGCCATTCAACGCACTGTAGCGGCGATGTTAATTGTTTTTGCACTGCTTCTGATGGCGGGTCTTATTTGAGTTGGCACAGCTCCTTACGACAGCGGCAATTCAACAGTAAAAGTTGTGCCTTTGTTTTTTCCTTCAGAGTGCGCCCAAATTGTGCCACCGTGTAGCTCGACCAGCTGTTTGGCAATAGAAAGACCTAAGCCTGTTGAAGACTCTCCGCCTGTTGGTTTTGCAGAAAGTCTTTGAAAGCGCTTAAACAGCTTTTGCATATCTTCTTCCGTTAAGCCTTGCCCTTCATCTTGAACTACAATTTGCACGACAGGTAGATTGAGTTTTTCCCCTCTTTCTTGCCGCCTTAGATGCACCCATATTTCTTTTTCAGGGTAGGAATACTTGATAGCGTTAGAAATCAAGTTTTCTATCACTTCACTTAGGCGACTTTCATCGACCGATACTGTAATACCTTCTTCAATATTTTCTTTTAGTTGAATGCGTTTCTTTACGGCACACGGCTCATAACTTGCTACGATATGCTGCGTTAGCTGGCTCAAATTGATGCGCTTGCGTTTTAGTTGAAGGTTTCCGCTATCCAGCACGCTCATTTCCAAAACCTGCTGCACAATGCTCAGCATTCGTTCTGCCGAGTCACGAATAAAGCACAGGATGCGCGTTTGTCGCTCAAGGTCAGCAGTTTGCAAGGCAATTTGCACCAATTCCAAGATGGCAGCCAATGGATTTTTGAGGTCGTGCGCTGCAATCGCCAGCAGCTCGCTTTTAAGCTGATTGGCTTCTCGAAGCTTCTGGTTAGCATCTGCCAGTTTTTCGTTTGCCTCAACTAACTCAATATTTCTTAGTCGATAAATCTCTGCTTCCTGCTGGGCTTTTTCGACCTCATACTGCACTGATAGCGTATGAATTCGCTCTTCGGAGCGCTCTTTGAGCAACTGCACATTTATATGCTCATAGAGTTTGAAATATTCAAATGCTTGCTTGACATCGCCTTGCGTTTCGTAGCATTCCGATATTGCCTTGCACGCCTCTGCCACATACCGCTTCGAGCCAATTTGTGCCGCAAGGCTTTTGGTTTGTAGAAGATATCTTAAGGCACTCTGCCTTGCATCTGCATCGTGCTTTTGTTTGGCGTATAGATTGCCGATGTTGAGCAACGTTTCTACCTCAAAGAATGTATCACCCGCTTGACGAGTCAGGCTCAAACTTTTTTCATAGCACTGCAAAGCTTTCTCATACTCCCCTCTTTTCGCCCAGAGCAAACCTAAGTTGTTCAGAGCGTTGGCTTCGCCTTGCTTATCACCAAGTTCGGCATAGATTTTCTGGCTTTCTTGATAGCAGCGTTCTGCCTCTGCCTCTTCTCCTAACTCAACATAAACTAGCCCAAGATTACTGAGCGCGTGTGCATAACCTTGCAGATTCAGATGCTCGCAAAATCCATCTAAACCCTTCTGAGCGTACTCCTTAGCCTCCTTATACTTACCTGTTCGGTAATAGATAATACCAATGTTTGTGAAAGTTGCCGCTTGACCTTCCTTGTCTCCAATTTCTTCTCGGATTTGCAGGGCATTCAGGTAGTAGGAGAGCGCTGTAGGATAATCTTCCAAGCGCAGGTATAAGTTACCGATGTTATTTAGGCTAATTGCGATACCCTCTTTGTCGCCCAGCTGCTTGCGCAGCTCAACAGCGCGCAAGTGGCAATTCAGTGCTTCAACATTTTTTCCCAGTCGCTCCAGCGTGTTTCCGAGCCAGTTAATTGCTTTTGCTTCACCGAGTTTATCACCCAGTTCAACCATTTTCTTGCGAGCTTCTCCCAAGCATTGGTAGGCTTCCCCGAAGCTGGAGAGCACCCACTGTGCCACACCTTGATGAAGCAAGCTATATGCTAACCCTCTCTGATAGCCGTTTTGCTCGGATAACTGCTGTGCAGCCCTTGCATCTTGCAACGCTTGCTTTGGGTTTTGAAATCGCTTCGCCCAGCTCCGTTCATTTAGCTCATCAATCTGTCGAATGCAGCTCCACAATTCGTGTGTCTTTGCTTGTTGCTCCATACACCTACCTGCGCCTCCTTTCTCGTTAGGGTTTTTTGATGCATGGCTAAGCCTGAGCTATGCGACTGCAACGCTCGGTTCGGAATCTATCGGGAAGATACGGCAAATCTCTTGAAACGCGAGAGGTTGCTACAAAGCTGCATCAGATGTTTTTCAAGCCTTGAACCTATTTGGGCTGTTTCATTTCTCTCAACGCATAACAATGCCAAATTGCAAGATGTTAGGCGAAATGGTAGTGCGTCCAAAGGCACGATTGTGGTAATCGAAATAAAAGCTAAGGGTAGGTGATGCGAAGAATTCAAAACCAATGGAGAGTTGCAAGTAGGATTCGTCACCGACAAGACGAATTGGTCGATCGCGCTGAAAATTCTCAATGATGCCAACAGGGCTTTGAAAATCCAGTGTTATGACACCGTTCAGTGAAGCACGCAGCATTAGTTCCTTTGCTGCAGCAATACCAAACTCAGCTCTGAAAGGCACTTGGTCGCCAAACTCCCCTCCTCGTAACCGAAATCCCACATCCATCGTGAAGGAACTGGGTGCGCTGCCAATTTTTTGCTGTATACCAAGTAGCGCACGCAGCTCATAATCCAAATAACCTGTGCCTGTTGGCACACGCAATGTTACATCACCGGTTGGAAATTTGATGCCCAGCTGTGCCGACAAACTGATGCCTTCGCTACTCAGGATAGGGCGAATAATTGCGTATCGTGCTGCCAGCCATGAATCATCAAAGCCGCTTGCTTCTACTCGAAAGAGCCGCTCAGCTGGCAACAGACGTGGGTTGAGATTGTCAATATAGGTAAACTGAATGAAGCGATAGCCGAGCCGTGCAACCACTGTCAACCGTTCCGCCAGTCCATATTCGTAGTGGAAGGCAATGAGCCGTTCTGAGAATCGTCCATCGCTCAGTCGCTCTCCTGAAAACAGCGGGCGGCGAAATCCATCTTCAGCAAATTCATCGCTACCGTCAAGGAAGAGAGACTCAAACTGAAAGTATGAACGCCCTAAAGGCTGGGGCTCCACTCTTGCTGCTAAGCGCACTTGCGCACCCAGCACAACTGGCACGCATAGCAGCACAAACGAGGTTGCAAGTCGGCTCAGTATCCCCATTCTTTGCGTCAAGAATTCGCCGCAAAGATAACGCCCTACTGCATGGCTATCAAGCCCAATTTCCTTACTCTTTCAGAAGTAATCCTGAATCTCAATACCAACCTTAAATTCTGACGCCCTGTTGTCTTCACTTGCATTGTGCCCATTCAGGGACGCACTACTGAATGTTTGTCCATTCCCACAGGGCGCGTTGGGCTGGGTCAGTATGTGCTCCTGCACTTGTGGGTAGATGTAGGTGTCGCCCTTGTAGTTTTTCATCACGACTTCCTTGTCATCCATCTTTTGGATGTAGTGTGGCAAGAGTGGAATTTTGCCGCCACCGCCGGGCGAGTCAATCACAAAGTGCGGCACCCCTAAGCCAGAAATATGCCCGCGCAAGGCTTGAATAATTTCCAGCCCTTTCTCGACACGCGTGCGGAAATGCTCTGTGCCACGCACAATGTCAGCTTGGTAGATATAGTAAGGTCGCACACGCATTTTCAGCAGCCCTTTCATTAGCTCTTTCATCGTCTCTGGGTCATCATTGACCCCTTTCAGCAGCACTGCCTGATTGCCAACTGGAATACCTGCATCCACCAAGCGCTCACAAGCCAGTTTGGCTTCTGGCGTGAGTTCTCTTGGGTGATTGAAGTGCGTGTTTACATAGACAGGGTGATACTTCTTGATGATATTCACCAGACGCTTGGTAATGCGCTGAGGCAATACACAAGGGATTTTTGTGCCAATGCGGATAATTTCCACATGCGGAATTTCGCGCAGTGACTTTAGGATGAATTCAATGCGTCGGTCGGAGAGTGTCAGCGGGTCACCGCCCGAGAGCACCACATCACGAATTTCTGGATGTGCCTTGATGTAATCTAGACCAGCTTGGAGATACTTCAAGCTAATTTTTGACGCATCTGAAACCTTCCGCTTGCGCGTGCAAAAGCGGCAATACACGGCACACTCGTGGGCAACAAGGAAGAGCACACGGTCAGGATAACGATGCGTGATACTAGGCACGGGCGAATCGCGCTCCTCATTAAGTGGGTCATCTACACCACAACCTTTAATCAGCTCGTCTCGGCTGGGCACGACCTGCCTATAAATCGGGTCCCCCTTTTCTTTGATTAGCGAGGCGTAATAGGGGTTGATGCGGATGTTAAATTCTTTTTCCAGCTCCTTCATCGTCTCGAGGTCTTCTCCCCAGATGCGATGTACCTCTTCTGGCGTTTCAATGCTCTTAGCTAAGAGCGTTTTCCAAACTGTGTCCTCATCTTCTTCTTTGGGCGGCTGCTCAGTGTGAAGTGTTAGCAACTTCTGCTCCAAAGACTTCTTCACTAAGGTGCGAGACTTTCTTACGCGATGAGTTGGAGCCGTTACCAGCGTTACCTCTTCTGCAAGTGTCTCTTTCGTAACGGTCAGATTTTGGCGAGTCGACATAGAAAGTGGCGTTTAGTTTTCGTCAAACCTTTGCCCTTTCTTAGTCAACTCTAATGCCAATTTTTCTCGCCTTCCTTGCTTTGAGGGCGTCTCTCGAGGCTTGTACAATCAAGGGGCTTTAGGCAGGCTGTTTTTTATGCTTTGCACTGCTCAGTGCATATTCTCACAATGAGAAGCACAACCAAACTTTTTTGCTTAAATCATTTCACTTTGACGTGCTCCATGCCTGCAGTGATGCTTTTTGCATACCTTTTGAGCGATGTTGTGCAGAGCAAAGCAAGGTAGTAGTCCTCTTTCTCTGTCATTAGCGACCTTTGTGAATCTGTCTCGTCGTTATACCCGACAAGATGCAAAGTGGAGTGAATTGTAACACGCAGCAACTCAGCTATAAAACTCTGCCTGTATCGGCGTGCATTGCGCCGCACTGTATCGAGCGAAATGTAAAACTCGCCCTCTACAGCGCTGCCTTCATTAAGGCGAAAAGAAATGGTGTCGGTAGCGTAGTCGTGTTGGAGATACTGCTGGTTTATCTTTTTGATAAATCGGTCGCCACAATAGACTGCAGAAATCATTAGGGGTGTGTGCTGCTCTTCATACAGCACGGCTGCAATTGCACTTTTTAGGGCTTTCTTTGGCAACCACTGCCTTGTTGTGTTGAAAATCTCAACAGTGGAATTATCTAATTTCAGCAAGCTTATGCTCCGTTAAAGCATATGCTCCGTTAAAGCAAGCTGCACAGCACAGCCGATGACTTCCCCTGCAAGTTTAAGTAGGTCTTTTGAGAGCAGGTCTTTGTCCACATTAGCGTAGTAAGTTACGCCCGCATCTTTGCTTACAATCAGACCAGAGATTTTAGTGCCATTTTCTGCAAACAAAATCACTTCACCGAGTTCTTCACTGACTACATAGCCGGTGCAAAAGTGCAGTTGCAGAAGGCCTAGTGGCGTGTAGACCTGAACTAGGTTACCAATGCGGTTTCCTATCTCAAGCTCAGGGTAGATTTCCAGCGCCACCTTTCGCCTGCTAGTCAGGTCTTCCACCTCTATGCGCATGTGATTATGCTCGACCGCTGGTTCTTTCGCCTTTAGCGCTTTCGCAATTTTCCGAATATCTTTCTTGGTAAACTTGTAGCTCATCTCCCGATTCGTTTAGGCGTTGGTCAAGGATTTCTTAGGTAACTGGTGTTTCAAAATGGTGACGGTGTTACTTGCCCTAATGCAATTGCAAGTCCAACCAAAGCAGCTACAACTGCAGCGAAGATACCGAAATTTCGTGGTGTAAAAATCGGCTCAAGCTCAGCCGTCGTTATGCGCAGCGAGTCGGGCGGTGCGAGCACTGCTGGCAGCGATTCACCTGACACTATCTTCTCCTGCTCCCCTTTTGCCGTCTGCGGCACTGCGTCTTCTTCACTCTTTACTCTGGGCTGCTGCTTAGAGGTTTGTTCCTTTGTTTGCTGCATCCATGCAGCTTGTGAAGTCAATGAATCACCACTTACGCTCTCCTCTTTTCGGGCTTTGCTTGCAGAGAACTCGGCACACTCCTTCTCTTTTTGCTCCAGATACTTCCGCTCTGACGCCGTAAGAATAGCCTTCGGTACTTGTCTTAGTCTTAGAAAAAGTGAATCCTTACACGGGTCTCTCCATGCATTCTCTTGCGCAAAGAGCCTCAGTGGCAGCAAAAACAGCACTGCTACTGCAGCATGTTGCCATTGCATTTGTCTTGCCTATGTTTTTCAGAATATACAAAAGCCTTTACAGGCTTGCTAACTCAGGCTGCGGTTGGAAGCCTAAAGAACACTAAATTTCGAGCACTATCTCTTGCATGGTTTCCTGAAAAACTGCACTTTTGCTTGAAGGTCAGGCTTTTGCAAGAAAGGGGTTAGAGATGCGTAACTTTCTGTTAAGCTGCTTCTCAAATCTGGGATTCTTTGTGCAGTCTCCTTATGCTGTGAAGCCTGTTATTGCTTAGTGCGTAGAATTAAACTTGCAAAAGCAACTTTTTGTCAGTTACATACTGACTTCAACACTCTGATTGCAGCCTTGATGCAGAAACTGTATAATGTTGCTGCGTATATCGGCTCACGGCTGGTGCGGCACTCCTCCGATATGAGCCAGCCAAGTTTTCTTTCCCAGAAGATTCAGCAAGGTGAGATTCAAAAGATTCTCATCGTGGCGCTCCAGCAGCTAGGTGATAACCTTGTCTTTACCCCCACACTTAGAGCGATTGTGGAGCAATTGGGGCACTTGCAAATTGATATGCTGGTCAACTCTGTCGGGTATGAAGTCTACAAGAACGTGCCCCAGATTCGGCGATTCTATGTTGATCACACTTGGTATTGGGGGAAAGGGGAGCGGCGATTGCTCCCTCTCCTAAAGCTACTGGCCAAGATTCGCAAAGAGCAATATGACCTTGCTATTTTGGATGCCACTTGTGTTGCGCTCAAGTATCCCACGATTACCTACCTGACAGGGGCTCGCTATCGCTTAGGTATTGATCAACACCAGCGCGGTTTTCTAAACAACATCCGCATCTCCTATCAGCACCACCTCAATCTGGTTGAGCGAAACCTCGCCCTTCTTTCCTTTTTGGGCCTTACGCGTCCTTCTTCTAAGCTCTGGCTTGTTACCTCCGAACAAGATAGGCTTTCGGCCGCTCAACTGATGCAGTCTATTAAATCCTCTTCCTCTGACAAGGTCATTGTGATTCATCAAGGCAGCAATTGGTCCTCGAAGCAGTGGTTTAGTGAACGCTGGGTTGCTTTGTCGCAGCGCTTACTTACGCTGCCTGAGACTAAACTTGTCTTCACGGGTGCTGAACGTGAGCGTGCACAAGTTGACGCAATTGTCTTGCAGCTTAAGAGATCAGACCGCGTTTTTTCACTTGTTGGTAAAACTTCGATTCACATCCTTAAAGAGTTTATTGCGCTGGCTGACCTCTTTTTGACGGTGGACACAGGCCCAATGCATATCGGTAACTGCACCGATACGCCAATGGTGGTTCTGGCGAGTGCGATTGATTATGAAAATTTCTGGATTCAGCCTTCGGAGCGGGTTATCGTTCTACGCAAAGAAGTCAGTTGTAAATATTGCCGTGCTGAGGTCTGTCCTTTGGGCACAAAGGAATGTATGCGACTTATCGAGGTGGATGAGGTATTTGAGGCTGCACGGTATCATCTAACAAAGTTGCGCAATGCTAACGCGTCATTATCAGATTTCTGAAGAAGCGCACGTCTTGTCCATCAACTTGCTCTCCCTTTTCTTCGACAAAACCAAGCTGATTTAAGCGATGGAGTATCGCTGTGTTCTTTTCAGGGTCGTTACCATGAATCTCCACAAGGAGATATCGAACGTGTCTCATTGCATTATGATGCGGGTAGGCAAACACTTCATGCTCAGCACCTTCAATATCCATTTTGCATAGGTCAATCGTCTCACCTCTAAAGTAAGTTTCATAGAGCTCGTCGATAGTTATTCCTTGTATCATCATTACCTTGCCTTGCCGCCTATTGACTGGATTGTAGATGTTATCTGACGTACCACCTCTGCCCAGCTGCAAACACAGTGATTTTGCTTCACCGCACACGGCGGCGTTCAATGCCACAAATTCACACTCTAAGTTCTGACGCAAGTTGAACGTCATTCTGGAATGAGTGTAGGGGTTGAATTCTACTGCCACTACTTTTTTGAGTGGAATCTTGCGATGCTGCAGCATCAATGCAAAGCCTCCTCCATTTCCCCCCAAGTCCAAGACATTGATACTGTTTGGAAAGGTCATTTTTGCAAGAAATTGCTGATACATTGGAGATACCAGCACGTGGCGTGTGCCACTTTCATCACCAGCAGAATGATCAATCAGGATTTTCATTTCATCCAAGCAATACACATTCAGTCCATTTTTGCGGAACAAGAGACGAGAAAGCAGAAGTTGCCAGCGGTTATCAAACTTCCAAATTGATTTCAAGCCATCGAGCTTATCGGAAAGTGCCATAACTTTCACTGTGTTTCTGCTGCATAGTCGTTTAGCTTTCGAAGCGTTGCGTCAATTTGAGCGAGCATTTTCTTTGGCGCTCGAAAACGCACCTCGATGTACTCTCCATCGTAGTGCTTCTCAAGCACTTCTGCTTTGTCGTGCAAGAAGCTAATGAATTTGTAGTGCGACACATGCACCCTTACCTGTCTTTCCTGAAACTCTGCACTGATAATGCTGGTAATGCAAGATTTTAGCTGCTGAATTCCAATTCCTCGCTCTGCGGAGACAAACACGGCATTTGGATAGCACTCTCTTGCATGCGCAAAATCAAAGTCAGCGGGCAATTTATCCAATTTGTTGAAGACCGTGATAATCACTTTGTTTATGGCTTGAATCTCTGCCAGCGTTTGCTCTACGACCGCAATTTGTTCCCCGTAATTCGGGTGACTGGCATCAACCACGTGCAAGAGAATATCCGCATCACGCACCTCTTGCAGCGTAGATTTGAAACTCTCCACCAACTTATGTGGCAGCTTGCGAATGAAGCCCACCGTATCGGAGAGCAGCACTTGCTTATTTGGAGGCAACACCAGTTGCCGCGTGGTGGTATCTAACGTCGCAAACAGTTGATTTTCACCTCTGACATTCGCTCTTGGGCAGAGTGCATTCATTAGAGTGGTTTTGCCAGCGTTGGTATAACCTACTAGGGCAATGCGCATGGCGTTTTCACGCCACTTTGTTTGCGTCTGATGCTGTCTGTCGAACTCCCGCAATTTCCGCCGCAGTGTAGCGATGCGCTGCCAGACCAACCGCCGGTCAGTTTCAATCTGCGTCTCTCCAGGACCCTTTGTGCCGATACCCCCTTTTTGCTTTGAGAGGTGCGTCCACTGTCGTGTGAGACGTGGCAGAAAGTATTCAAGCTGCGCTAACTCAACTTGCAACTTGGCTTGGGCAGACTTCGCATGCACAGCGAAAATCTGCAGAATTAGCGCAGTTCGATCCAGAATCTTGCACTCGAGTGTGCGCTCCAAGTTGCGCACCTGCACAGGCGAGAGGTCTTCGTCAAAAATGACAACGTCAACCTGTTGCGCCTTGACAAAGGATGCCAGCTCACTGACTTTGCCTTTGCCAATGTAGAACGCAGGGTCTAACTCAGTTCGCTCTTGGATAATCTTGTGGAGAACGATTGCACCAGCTGTGTCCGCCAGTTGCTCGAGTTCATTGAGGTAGTCTTGCACTTGCGCTTTCAGCACCTCAGGTGGGCGGCTCACCCCAACCAAAACGGCTTTCTCGCGAGCGACTTTTGTATCCAATGTGGGCTTGTTTGGTTCGCAAAACTTCTTTTTAGCGCCTGAATTTAAGAAAAAACCGCTTTTGCGCAACGGCTTTCTCACATACTGCCTGCTTACGAGGAGCAAACATTGGTTTAGCTTACTTCTGCAGTGCTTCTAAATTGCTTGCGATTTTGTATCTTTTGTTTTCGTTTCCTTTAACCACTAAACCTTTCGAGCCTTGAACAACACGATTACACCGCTGAGCGACACCGAGCAAGAAATGATGCTCACCTTAGAACCGTCAGAATTTGCACCAACTATTGAGCAACGCTTCAAAGAAGTTCAAGCAAATGTGCAAATCAAAGGCTTCCGCAAAGGCAAAGCCCCGATGGAGATGATTCGTCGCCTAATGGGCAAGGAAATTGAAGCGGATGCAATTGAGCAGCTTGCCAGCAAGTTTTTCTCACAAGTTGTCGAGGAAAAGAAACTCAAACTTATCGGCAAAGCGCGCCTTCGGCACTTTGAGTATGTGCCTAATGAGAAACTCACTATTTATATGCAGTATGAAGTGCAGCCCGAGTTTGAGCTTAAACCTTTTGAAGATTACACCTTCACCAAAATTCAGTATGAAATTTCCGACGAGGATGTCGAGCAGGAAATCAAGCAGTTGCTTGCTGAGCAAGGCGTTTGGGTGAGCAAGGACGGCGCAGCAGAGGCAAACGACTTGGTTATTGCTGATATGCAAAAGCTTGACAGCTCTGGGCTTGCGATTATCGGTGGGCGTTATGAGCAGCAAGAATTCGTGCTTGCCAATATGCCCAGTGACAGCTCAATGAAAAAAGCACTTCTTGGCACTAAGGCTGGCGACGAGCGCTTCGTAGATGTGGAGCTTAGAAAAGAAGACGGCAGCTCAGAGCTTGTGCGCTTTAAAGTCTCCATTAAAGACGTCAAGCGACTGGACTTGCCTGAGCTGACCGATGAGCTTGCCAAAGAACTCTCTGGCGGCAAGTGCCAAACCACAGCTGAACTTCGCCAAGACATCCGCCGCACTTTGGAGCAATACTATGAAGAAAAATCTGAAGACGATTTGCTCGAGGAGATTGCACAGCGTTTCGTGAAGGACAATCCCGTCGCAGTTCCCCCTTCTCTTGCGCGCTCGTTTGAAAATCTCTTGGTTGATAATGCCCGTCAGCGCTTAGGTGGCAAATTTCCACGTGGTTTTAGTGAGGAAGCCTTCCGGCGAGACATCCACCCCAGCGCTGAATTACAAGCTCGTTGGGCACTCATTCGCTACAAGCTGGCTTCGCAGTATAACATTCAGGTTACAGCTGACGATTTTAGGGCTGAGGCTGAGAAAACTTCTGCGGCACTGGGTCTGGACGCTGGTCGCCTTCTGCAGGCATATTCTGGCGACTCGATGCGAGAATTTATCTACGACCGTATCTTGCGCGACAAGATTTATGACTTTCTCAAAACCAAAGTGAAAATTGTGTTGGAAAAGCGGCCACTTTCCAGCCTAAAAAATGCAGCGGCTAGCCAGCCTACTGAGCCCTCTCAATCCACTCTCTCCTCAGAATCGAACACGCAACCCTAGGCTTAGGGTGTTGAGAGTATTGCTCGGAAAAGCTTCGTTGCCACTGCCTATGCTTGCCACATCATCACGAAAGACATTGGCGAACCGCGCTGCCAGTTCTACTTGTGCCAAAATTTGGTAGCGCAGATTGACAAAAGCACGCTGCCCTCTGCCATTATGCGCATATACTGTAAAGGTTAGTGGCAAGTCGTTCTCAAAAGCATAGATTGCTGCATCAAACGAATCGGTCTGGAAGAAGGCAAGGCGCGCATCAATTGAAAGGCGCTGGTCAAATAAGTCCAAATTTATATCTTGTGCAATTAGCCAGCCTAAATTGCGTCGTGTGCCCTCTACCAGCTCTTGCGTAAAGTGTTTTACTTCCATGCGGGTGCGCAGTCGCACTTGCGGCGACAGCTCATAGACAAAGTCGGTGCGAATGCGCTCGGCGCGCTGCGGCGTGGCAATTCGGTATTCCCGCCCCGAAGCATCTACTTGTGTCAGGGCCTCCTCACGCGTCTTGGTTTGCAGGAGTGTCTCAATTAGGATGTCGCGGCGCGGCTTGTAGGAGACTTGCAGGAGCATGTCGTTTCCTGCCGATGGCAAAACCGTGTTAGATGCGATAAAAGGAAATTGGTAGTAGTCGTAATACGCCCGCAATTTCAAATCTGGCAACACTCGCAATTCTGCGCCTAGGTAGATGCCACGCTCATTGCGCCCCTGTGCTCCTCCACTCGTCTCTGAAAATGCATTGGCTCTGGACGAGTAGTATGCGGGTGCATAGTTTCGCACATGTATCACGCCTTTTACACCTTTTGCGAATTCCGTTTGCATACCCAGCATCCACGAGAGACTCCGCTGCTCCACCGAATATGCTGCCTCGCCAAACAGATTGAACTGATAGAAGAGATAATCCCAATCCAGCGATATGACATTTGACTGCTCACCTCGAAAGCGCATTCGGTTAAACAGTTCATCTTGCGGGATAAAAGGTCGGTCGTAACGTGTTTGATAAAATGATGCCCCGATGCTTATTAAATTCTCCAGTAGTTCCGTGTTCAGCTGTGCTCTTGCGCCAAATACCTGCTCGTCGATGTTGTGTTTGCGCGCAATCTGTGACTCTGTGCGGAAAATCCCGTCCAAGTTAAGGCTTGAGAAGGCCGTATCATTAGTTGTGCCACTGATTTTGTTGCGCGAGTAAAACCCAATCAAGGTGAGTATGCCCAGTTCTATTTCGGTGGCAACGCCACGAAAGTAGTTTTGCTCGGACGTAGAGGTGTAGGGTCGCACCTGCCTCAGCGACTGTTTGACGCTGGCTACGGCTTCTGGGCTTTTGAAAAATGCCCTTCCGCTTTGAATCGCCAGACCTTGTCCAAACGAAAGGTTGTAATCGCCAATCACGAGTGTCTTCAGCGCATAGAGGTCCCGCACCAGCAATGTCGCTGATGCAAAGTCTGAGAGCGAGACCTCGCCTACATCTTTTTCGGCTAACACAGAGACCATAAAGTTATCCGAGAGAAAACCCTGAATGCGGCTATAGAGGCGTGGCGGCGAGCCTTGATACGCTCCATTCTGGAATCCGACACGGTTTGGCGTTTCGAAAAGTGAGCGACCGATGTATTCCAGTGAGGCACGCTGCCAAAGCACTCCACGCCGTAGATCATCCAAAAATGAAGGTTCCTCGAGCTGGTCGGGTCTGATGCGTCCAACAGTCAAAAAGTCACGGATAAGCTCGTAGGTATCTTCATCAATGAGTGCGCGCAGTTCGGCAACCGCCTTAAATCCACCGTGCGTTCTGCGGTAAGCTAAAATTCTTTCCACGTCAAGTGCGGTGAGAAATGGCATCGAAAGCAACTTGGCTAAGCCTGCAGTATTCAGATTCACTTTTTGGCGGCGCAGCCAGTTAAATTGCTCCAAAAGTTCGCTGTTTCCACTTTGTTCTTCGGAGAGGTCAAGTAGGCGGTCTAAGGTTTGGCGACGCAGCGTCTCAATGCTATCTGCTGGGATGTTGCCGGATTGTGCAAAGAGCCGCATGGTGCATACACATACCAGCAGCAGTAGAGCACACGCACCAGTCACCCTTGCTGAAACCGCATAAATCCAGTGTTGCATTTGCAGTAGTAGAATTCCTCGCTCTGATTTTACTTGGTTCTATCGCTCCGTTTTATCTGGCAGGACCAGATGAAAAATATCCTTATTCCTTAGCGCAACTTTTCACTGGCTTCTGTAAAGGGAATGGTGCCAAAGATGTATTTTTCAAGGTAGCACAACCATCAATTCAGCCCAACACTATGCGATATACTTCACAAGCGATTGAAACGCTCATTGAAGAATTTGCCAAGTTGCCGGGCATTGGACGGAAGACGGCGCAACGACTGGCCCTGCACATTTTGCGCGAAAAAAAAGAGAATGTTGAACTGCTTGCAAAAGCTCTGATGGCTGCCAAAGAGCAAGTGATTTACTGCTCGGTCTGTCAAAATATGACAGATGCACACCAAGACCCTTGCCCGATTTGCTCCAGCCCGAAGCGCAATCGCTCGCTCATTTGCGTGGTAGAGTCGCCTAGCGATGTGATTGCTTTTGAGAAAACGAATCAGTATAATGGTCTTTACCACGTGCTTCATGGCACGATTTCGCCACTGGAAGGCATCGGGCCTGACGACCTTAAAATCAAGGAGCTACTGGCGCGCCTATCCACAATGAACCTTGAAAACGCCGAAGTGATTTTAGCCTTGAACCCTACGGTAGAAGGTGAAACCACGGTGCTTTATCTTACGAAATTGCTCTCACCTTTGAAAGTGCGGCTCTCCAGAATTGCTCGTGGCGTGCCAATCGGCAGTGAGCTGGAATACACTGATGAAGCGACACTTACACGCGCACTGGAGGGCCGTTCTGAGATTAAACCTTGAGTGCAACTTTCTTTGTGCTTTATCGCATAGCTTGCTACTCTTTAGTTGAACCAATCTCTTTCAGCAATGAAAAGGCTCTACCGCTCTTCGGAAGACCGCATTATTGGCGGCGTCGCTGCGGGTATCGGCGAATACTTCGATGTTGACCCTGTCTTTACCCGCGTCCTGTTTGTGCTTCTTGCTTTTCTCAGTGGTCTTGGCTTGCTTCTCTACCTCGTGCTCTGGATTATTATGCCGAAGCGCCCTTCACTTCTTGCCAATTCGACCGAAAGCACAGGCACAGTCACGACTGGTGTAGTCAGCTCAGTTCTTACACCTTCACCTCGGGAGCTGGAAGCAAAAAGAAAGCAGCGTACTACCATTGCAGGTATTATTCTAATTGTGCTCGGGATTTTAATTTTGCTTGATAGACTTATTCCAGAATATGCGGTGCCACTTGTTTTAATTGCCATCGGTGGCGTGCTTCTCTGGCAGGCTTTTTCAAAATCAGATTCTCAGTCGCTCCAGTAATTAACTCACTTTAACGAACTATGAAGCAGCGTAAGATTTTTCTGGGTTCATTTTTAGTTGTATCTGGCATTATCTTTTTTCTACGTAACCTCGACCTTTTTCCACTTGAACTTGGATATGCATCTCGATACTGGGCAGTGATCCTAATTCTCATTGGTGGCAGCTTGCTGATTGAGAACCAACTGCTCAAAGGTATTTTGACAGGTGGCGCTGCCGCCGTGCTGGCACTTGTCCTCTGGTCTTCCATCTTCAATTTCAAAGGTTTTTGGAAATCTCGAGTTACGGAAATTTCTGGATTTCCAAAATCTGCAAAATCTTACTTTCTCTCCGAAGATTTCGACTCCACCACTCAGCGCGTCAAGCTCAAAATTGATGCCGGTGTTGGTGAATACACACTTGCTGACACTACCACTGGCTATCTTATCCTTGCAGAAGCCTATACGAACTTTGGAGATTATGCCTTGAAGCGAGAGCGCCATCAAGGATACGATGAACTATCACTTAAAATCAAACCCGAGTCCGTTTCTTTTGGCTGGGGGATTTCCCTGAAAAACCGTGTTACACTTCAACTTAATCCCAACCCAATCTGGGAGTTAGAACTTGATGCAGGCGCTTCCTCTGTTGATTTTGACCTTAGTAAATTGAAAGTCGAGAAACTTAGTATTGGTGCTGGTGCTTCATCAGTAGATTTAAAGTTAGGCGATTTAGCAAAGGAGCTTTTTGTTCGAATTGACGCTGGCGCTGCGTCGCTGGATATCTCTCTTCCCAAAAGCGTTGGTTGCAAGATTGAAAGTCGTGGTGCACTTGCGAGCCATGATTTTGAGGGCTTTATGCGAAAAGGCAGAGACTACTACACTGAGAATTTTGAGTCCAGTGCCAAGAAAATTTACATTGATATTGATTCAGGTGTCTCGAGCATTTCCATTCATCGCTACTAAGTTTTACTCCTTTACGCTTCCCAAAGTCAAGCCACTGATGAGGTAGCGCGAAAGGCTGACAAACAACACGACGACTGGCACGCTTACCACGATAGCAGCTGCTGAATACAGCCCCCACGCTACCTCTAAATCGCTTTGGAAGGCTTTTAGCCCCATCGGCAGCGTAAATAAACTGGGATCTTGGATCAAGACAGCAGCTACCAGATATTCGCTCCAAGCAGTCATAAAGGAAAAGAGTGCAGTGATTGCCAGCGCTGGCTTTGCTAGTGGAAAAATAATTTTCCAAAATGTTTGGATTTCTGTGCATCCGTCAATTCTTGCCGCTTCTTCCAAGCTGCGTGGAATGGTATCATAAAATCCTTTCATTTGCCAGACACAAAAAGGCAGTGCAGTTGCTGTGTAAGCCACAATTAAACCTGAATAGGAATCATAAATTTCTAGCTTAATTAGCATGATGAAAAGTGGCAGCAGCAGCATCGTAACAGGGAACATTTGAGTTGCAATCAGTAAAATCATCGCAGGGTCGCGCCCGATAAACTTGTATCGGCTAAATGCATAGCCAGCCGTGGATGCCAGTCCAACTGAAACCAGCGTTACCACCAACGACACCAACATACTATTAAATGCCCACTTCAAAAAAGGATGTTTTGTAAAGATATCGACATAGTTCTGAAATGTTGCGCCTTCTGGAATTAACTCTAGCTTTGATGAAAAGAGGTTATTACTCGGTCTTAGTGAAATCTTGAAGACTTCAACAATTGGGAAGAGTGAAAAAAGGCAAAACAAAACAAGTATCGCGTAAATTCCTATCTTTGTGATTGGTGAAACATCTCTTGGATTTCTCATTTTCAAACCAACTTTTTGTTTTAGTAAACGCTTTGCGTTGCCTTTGTTCTCTTAATGAAATTCCAACTAAACACAAGCAGCATCACAAAGATAATCATTGAAAACGCAGCTGCATAACCAATTCGGAAGTAGTTCAAACCCACCTTATAGACCCAACTTACGAGAATGTGTGTTTGGTCAGATGGCTCACCACCATTGCTTACTAGCCACACTACGTTGAAGTTATTAAAAGTCCAAATTGTGCCTAGTGTGATAGCAGGTATCATTACTGGCTTTAGGAGCGGAATTGTAATGTGTCGCAACTTATGATACCAGTTCGCTCCATCGATCTCTGCAGCCTCATATAGTGCATCAGGGATAGACTGCAGGCCTCCTAGTGCTACTACCATCATAAACGGAAACCCTAACCAGATATTTGCAATTAAGCAAGCGGCAAATGCTCCCCACTCGGTGCTGAGCCACTGCACACGCTCTAACCCTAGTACTGCCAACACTTGATTTACTGCACCGTATTCCGAATTAAACAGACCGCGCCAGTTCAGCGCCGTAATATATTGGGGCACTGCCCAAGGTAAAATCAAGATAACACGAAACAGGTTTTTTGCCCGAATATTTTTATCCAATAAAATCGCCAAAAATACACCGATTGTTACATGAAAGAAAACATTTGTTGCTGTCCAAAGTATTGTTTTGAATAAAAACCACCAGAACTTCGAATCGGTCAGCACACTGATATAGTTTGAAAAACCTTTGAAGCGCCAATCTTGGAAATGCTCTAAGTTCATATTGCTAAAGCTTACCACCACATTGTAAATAAATGGGTAAAGCACCACCGCTGCCATCACAATTAGAGCAGGTAGCGCATAAAGGTAAGGCACAGGATTAAATTTCTTCCCTGCTGGTTCGTGCGTCTGACCATCTTGCGTCGTTGCACTTTGCTGTGCAACGCTCGTCCTCTCCAATTTCGTGGCTACTTGCATACTACTATTCTCTCATTTCTTTAATGAGTTTGACAGCTAAGTCTTGCATTTCTTTAGCTGCTTCGGTCGGCGACTTGCTGCCATTAATAACCGATTGATAAGCCGGTCGCATTGAATCCCAGATTACACGCATTTCGCTCACAACAGGCATTGCCACTCCAACGCTTAGTTGTTCAAACGACCCTCGCAAAATTTCGTCTTCCTGCAGGATAGGGTCACGGTAGGCTTCCACACGCGCAGGAATAGTGCCTGCTCGACGTGTGTATTCTAGCATCACCTCTGGGCTGCAGAGAAACCTTAACAATTTGCAAGTTGCTTCCAATTTTTCCCCTTTCGTGTTGACATTAATACTGTAGCCTCGTGGCGAAATCATCGGTGCAGGGTATTTTCCTGTTTCATCAATCATCGGTATTCTTGCCACACCGAAATTAATTCTCGCTTCTTTGTAGCCTGCCCACGCCCAAGGACCGTTGATAATCATTGCTGCTTTTCCTTCTCTGAATAGCGTATTCGCTGTGTTGTAATCGCATTCCTGTGGAATAATTCTATGCTTGTCTCGCAAATCTTTAATTAGCTGAGCCGCTCTCACAGTTGCTTCACTATTTAATTTTGGTTCGGCGTTTTCATTCATTACGATTCCACCGTATCCGCCAAGAAACGGCACAAAAAAATACGGCTCGGTGTAGTTCCATACCAATGCGTATTGGTCAGGCTTTCCATCGCCGTCGAGATCTTTCGTGAAAGTCTTCCCCCACTCAATGAGTTCATTCATCGTTTTCGGGGGCGTTGGAATTAAATCCTTGTTATACACTAAGCAAAGGTGGTTACCAATCTGGTCACCAATTTGGTATAAATGTCCATCTAAGTAAGTGTTTGCAGGAATAGGCTTTGTGATAAAACTATCTAAAAAGGCTGGCTCAAACAAGTTTTCCAGCGGTTGAATAACCCCCAACTTTACAAACGGTCCTACCATATCGCTTGGACCGTAGACCAAATCTGGGCCTGAGCCACCTAACGCTGCAATCATAAAATTTGTCCGAAGTTGCTCCGTCTCGTAATACAACTCTCGAAAGCGGTATCCTTTTTCTGTAAGTAATTTGCCATCAGGGTGCTCCACTGCGAACTTTACTAACATTTCACTTAACACCTTCCGCTCACCGGGATTCATTTGCGTCCAAACCGTAATCACTTTTTCGCGTTCATTTGCACAGCCCCAAAGTAAGGCAGCAACAATTAAAAGCCATTTTTTTGACTCTAAGATTCTTGCGCTTCGCTTCGTGCGCTGCTTCATACCGCGGAAAAATATTAAAAGACAAGGCTCGGCAGTATGCCGAGCCTTGTCGATTTTGCAGCAATTACTTCACCAGCATCATCTTCATTGTTTGCCTGAAGTTGCCGGCGCTGATGCGGTAGAAATACATTCCACTCGAGAGGTTTGTTGCGTTGAACTGCACGGTGTATGTGCCCGCTGCCAAGCGCTGGTCAACCAGTGTCGCGACTTTGCGACCTAACACGTCAAAGACATCCAGCTGCACATTCTCCGCTGTTGGAATGGAGAAGCGAATGGTCGTGCTTGGGTTAAACGGGTTCGGATAATTTTGCTCTAAGCGATACTGACGTGCAACAGGCGCTGACAGGTCGCGCTCTGGGGCACTAAGTGATGCATTCCCGCCTGCAAACACTGCACGCACTGTTGCTGTTGAACCGACTGGAATTGTTGCTGGGAAGTTCACTAAGTAGTCTGCCCCCACCAAGCCTTCATTATCCAAACGTCCATTTGCTGGTGATGGATCGTCGAAGATGCCACGGTAGAAGATAGAAAACTTGAATGGCCCAAATGCTGTCGAAGTTGCTGGAATCACTGCCTCAAAGACACCTGGCGGTTCAGTGCGGCTGGAATCGAGGAAGATGAATCGTTGTGCGGCTGGAATAGCCTGACCAGGTGGTGGTGGGTTCGAGTTGCGCAAAAGTGAGGTATCGTTCCAGTTCGGCCAAGCTCCGAAGACTCCCTCACCAGCGATATAGAGACCGTAACGCAAGCCGTTTAGGTCGCCACGCAGCGCCCCCGCCGCACGCAGTGAATCAATGCTTCTGCCGCCCAGCGTGCGCCGGCCGCGCGTATCTAGCACGACACGCACATTGAAGTTTCGGCTTACGCGAATTGCAATCACGGGCTTGAGTGGCGTTGGCGTAGCGTCGAGGTCAGCAGTGCCTGTGCCGAAGTTGAATCGACGATTTTCCCCGATTTCCCAGCCACCGTTTGTAAAGCGCCCACCTGTTGGACTATACGCTTTGAACTTCCACTCCACAGTGCTGTTTTCTTCTGCAGTGATGCTGATTGTATCTACGAAGGTTGAAGTCAAGCCCACACGGCGCATTGCGGGTGGCGTGCCTGTCCAGTCTCTGAAAGGTCCTGTAACCCCAATCGTATCGCCTGCACCAAAGCCTGACGCCAAAAGGTCACTCATATCGGCTCGGAAAATCACACGGCGAGTGCGGCGTGGAAAGCCTTGCGATGGGTTATCGTTCCAGTAACGTGAAACGGTAAGTGTTTCTGCTGCAGCTTGACGGAATTCAACTCGGCGGTCATCTCCATCCTCAAATCTCAGTGGGCGACCTGCGGCAAGGTTGCGGTAAGTGAACTTGTAGGTAATTGTGCCGATGTTTGCTGCACCCAGTGGTCTGAAAGGCCCTGTATAGACAGTGTCGTTTGCATTTGCACTTACCACGCCAATGCGCGTTGAGTCACCCGGTTGCGAGTAGCGACCTCCTGCACCTGAAAAAATGAGTGCATAGAGCGTGTCGCCCGCTTGAATTTCACCTGTCTGTCTTAAGCGTCGGATATTCACTGAAAAGCGCACCACATCTTGCGCCTGCGCCCACACATCGGTGGAAGATAGCAGCAGTAGTAACAGTAAAAGCAAGTGATACCTCTTGAACATATTTGCTCCATTAAGTTTTAGTTAAAAAAGAGTGCCAAACGTTGGTTTGACTAAACAAATAAAGAACGAATTCGTATACTTTGAAATTTATCAAAATTCCAGACTTAATGCGAACCACTGTGGCGGATTTAGTCGCCCAAAAGTCTGATAAGTGTAGTCAAAGCGCAGGACAACAGTACTAATCGGGTAGCGCAGGCCTGCACCAAAAGTCAGGCCTTTTTCACTTTCTCGCTCGAAGAGTGCATTGTAGCCGATGCGCACAAAGAAAATATCTTTCCACGCATATTCGCCGCCAAGATTCAGCGTCTGCCCGTTGTCGAGCGGAATTGCAGTATCTAAGGCAAACGAGAACCGATTGGTCTCATCACGCAAGACATCGTAACTAACGCCGATTCGGTAAATGAGTGGCAAGTTAAACTGATCGGTGAGTAGGCGTGCAGGCACATTGCTATTGACGCCCCGCTGCGTGCCGCCAGTTTGGTCATAGTTCACCGTCAGTCCTTCGCCGTCCAAGCGCATTTGCGTGCCAAAGTTGCTGATGCTTGCACCGAGTTTTAAGCCATTTGGCAGAAGACCCGTATCGTAGTAGAACCCGATATCGAGTGCAAAGGCATTAGCTGCGGTGCGGAAGATGGATTGATTGATAAACTTCAAGGTGATGCCAACGGAGAAGCGGTCTGTGAGACTTTTACCCCAAGAGAGCTGAGCCGCAAAATCACTGGCAGAAAAGGTCTCGCCTGTGCCATCTGGGTTAGAGATGGTCGTCACTTCAAAGTTGCCATAGTTTAGCGCTGTAATTGCCACGCCGAAACTGCCTGCAATACCTGCCGGGACTGTAGCACCTGCCCAGTTGATTTGTGTGCCAATGAGCCACTGCGTATGCGTAAAACCCACGCGAATCTTATCGCTCCGCACAATTCCTGCGGGATTCCAGTAGAGTGCAGAAATGTCGTCTGCCAGTGCTACAAAGGCACCGCCAAGTGCCGTTGCTCGCGCTCCCATTCCAATACCTAAAAATGGCGCGGCTGTAGTGCCAAATTTCGATTGCGCCTGTGCTGCACAGAACGGCAGCCCAACCGCCGTTAGAATGATGAGCCACTTTGAAATTCCCTGCTTCATTTTTTCCTCCTTACTTGATAACGGCGAACTTGCCGGTTTTTGTGCCAATGCCGGGCGCATCGACATGGTAGAGATAGATGCCATAAGCGACATCTAAATTCTCCGATGTTTTCAAGTCCCACTCTACTTGCGAGGTTGGATAGGAAAACGTGCCAACGCCTTCATTTTCTCGGTCACGCTTGCCGAAACTGGTATTGCCATCGGGGTTATCGGCGTAGAGCGTGCGAATCAGTTCGCCACGAATGGTGTAGATGCGAATCGTAGAGCGCAGCGGCACATTCTTGAAGAAAATTTTTCGTGCCGCGCGTCCGCGCGTATCGGCACCCACCAGATTGCCTTCGGCTGTGTTGGTTACAATGTAAGGATTCGGGAATACCTTGATATTGTCTAACGCACTCTTTACGCGCTCAGGGTCTTCAGTTTGTGCTTTGAGTTCGACTGTAAATCGGTCAACCGCTGTGATAGGCCGCTTCGTGCGAATAAACAGCGTATCACCCGGCTTCGGGAAGTAGCGTGCTGGCGAGATGTTGATGTTCCATGAAAAGAGTGTATCGATTGCTGAACCTTCTGGCTGCTCGCAGATACTGAGATTGACGCCAAATTCGCCAATTTCGCTGCCTGTAGCAGGGTCTAAGAAAAACCGCTCGGGTTGCCCAGTCAGTAGGTTAATGACTTGGAAATTCGTGTTGCGCGCAGGCAGCGAGGTTAGGACGCCATCGACGATTAAGTTCACAGGGCTCGATCGCCCCGGACGCATCACGATAGCGTATTCAGCAGGTTTGCGAATCGCTCTGCCACGAATGCTTGGTGCAAGCAGTTGTGCAGTAAAGGCATTGAGCCGCGGCACAGTATCTTCGAAAATCGTGCGCACGCCTGGCACACGCCAAAATGCACGATCGAGCCGCGTCTCTGGCACATTGACAATCGTAAAGAATGTGCCGATTTTGTCAATTAGTGCCGTCTCTTCGGTGGCGCGGTAGAAAAGGTCTCCTTCCTGCGTTTGCTGATACAGTGCAGGGTTCCCCAAGAAGCGCTGAAAGACGCCGTTGATAATACCGCTCTGCCGAAGCAGTGTATCAGGACGCGAGGGATTTGTTATATCCAACACGCGAAAGAAACTTGTGCGTGGTTCAAGTGTTTCGTCAGGGTCAGCCGCATCAAGTAACCCATCGCCATCATTGTCAATACCGTCGTTGCTAGTATCTCTGAACTCTACTTGAATGCGCCTATCTCGGTCAATTTTGCGTGGGTTGATGAGGTCATAAATCACGCGACCTGAACCCCGATTTAGTGCACTGGGTCGCAAGGTATCAGATGACGGGCTATTGTTACGCAGCCCCGCTTGCTCGGCACGTGGGGTAACCGCTACAGTGTTGGGGCTAAGCAACAATCGACCACGGCCGTCAATAAAGCCACCAATGCTATTTTCACTCGGTGGAATCGCGGCTGCAGGGTTCGGCACCACGATGACCGAATCACGGCTGATGCGATAGAGCGTATCAAACGGAATGTAGCCCCGTGAATATGCTGCCACCGCATAGTAGTAAGTGCGTCCGTTCTCAACATCGGTATCGGTGAAAGTGTGCGTGAGTCCTGTTTCTTTGCCAAGATAGAATGCGACACCACGCGATTGCTCTGACAAACCGCGTCCCACCAGTGGGAAGTATCCAAAAACACCGTTGATTTTGTCGAACTGTGCAATTGGCGCTAATCTAAAGCGCTGCTCGCCTTGTCCGCCTGAAATCACCCGTGCATCGCTGAACTGCGGGTCTGTGCTTTTGTAGATTTTGTATCCCTCGAAGGTAAAGGCTCTTGGGTCGCGTCGTGTGCCTTCTGCTCCCACAATGCGGCGGTTGATGAAGACATCAAAGTAGTCTTCGGCTTCGCTTGTCCAATAGAGTGTAACGCGCCGGTCACCTGGAATAGCAGAAAGACGCGGTGCAGGGCGCGGCGGTCCAGCAAAGTTGTAGTTATTGTCATAAATCTCTTGCACAATGTCTTTATTGGTCAAGATTTCATCGGCGGTTTGACCGAAGACCAGTGCAATGGAGAGCCGTTCCGTTTGTCCGCGCTTCAAAGGAAAGTAGCCTGTGCCGTAGGTATAGTCGCCATCTTTCGGCACAAGGTCCAGCGTATCGAAGACACCGGGCGTCGTAACACGCCAGAGATCATCAGAGTTGCCCATCTGTGGCGAGGCAGACAGGTCAAACTTGTAGCTTGTTAATCCAATCTGGTCTGCTTCTACCACATCTGTTGCATCAAATGCCGATTCGCCCGTCGTCGGTGTGGCGTTGTTTTCACCTCTATCACCTGTGCCAGGCCTGCCATCGGTGCCAACATCGTCCAAGAGTGTCCAATTTCCATTGTTGTCTAAACCGTCGTCTCGCCGCTCATCAATCATTGGGAAGCGTGTGGGGTCATTCAAATTCTCCCCATTGCGCGCCAGTTGAATGTAGTTGATAAAGCGCAGGGGCGGCAAAAGAATGATGCGTGAGCGTCCCGTTACGATGTCTGCTTCTAAGCGCGTTCGGCGGAAGTGTAGGCGGTAGTCTTCGTCAATGATACCGTTCAGGTTGTTATCAATCAGGTCGCCTGTGATTTCACGCAATGTATCGCCAACCGAAATGGTGCGCGTAATGCCCTGTGAGGTAATGGTAATGCTGCCCGAAGCCGGCATTGTTACGGCACGTCGCCACGAGACTGTATATGGCTCTGTATAACCTGCTGCTACGCGTGCAGGGGTTTGAATTAAGGTATCATTAATCGTGATAAGAATATCGCCGCCACGGATCACTCTCGGAGCGTTTTCGCCACGAAAAATACCTCGCTGCACATCTGCGACAAATTCATAAAAGTCGTAGCCTGTCGGCGAGATTTGTCCAACAGGAATTGCCGCAAATTGGCTTGGTGTCCCTCGATTAGGAATCGCAAACGGCCCACTACCGATTTTGTTCCAGTCATCATCGTTATCAATGCCATCGAAAGGATTGCCTGGGCTTTCTAAGAATGCCACGCCTACATAGCCTACAGGAAAATTGCGATTCCATGCGCCATCGACGGCTGTTGGGTCAGGACGCAAGTTAGTTTCTGAGACAGGGTTCCATGTGTAGGTAATCGAGCGACTCTGGTCAAAGACAGACACATTGCGCTGAAACTGTCGTCCAACCGCTGTACCGACTACTGAGCCAAACACTACCTTGTCGTAGTCGTAATCGCTAATGTTTTTGATTTCGTAGAGCCAGAAAATGTTGTCTTGTGCAAGAAAACTTGACCATTGTAAGCCACGTGCTTTAACTTGGAAGCCTACGCCGTAGCGGTTTGGGTCAGAGGTTGGACGGAAGCCAAACTCTTCAAACCAGCGGCGGTCTGTAGCGTCATCGAAGACGAAGTAACTTTCTTGGTCTGCATTGAAGACTCCACGCCCGAAGTAGCCGTTCCAATCCGCTTTGCCTGTTGCTGGGTTAATCCAAGTCGGTTGGTCTGGCCAGCGGTCAGGCCATGAGGAAGGAATGTGGCTCATTGCAGGAAATTCTTCGGCGGGATTGAAAAATCCTTCAACGGGCTGCAAGCCTTCGAACTGACCATTGACGATACGATATCCTCCTCCTCGCGGTCCTTGATGCGTCGTAACATAGCGCGCTACAGCCGTTACATCTGCTGCTCGCTGTCCATTTACCACAATGTTGCGAATCGTCGTATTGAGTCGGCCACGCGGAATGGTTACAATCTGGTTATCGCGCAGGCGTCGTCCTGTCAGAGCAGTGGTATCGTTGTTGGTGTAAATGATAGTATCGCGAAAGACGCGCTCCACGCCGAGAATGATGTTCAGGTCGTAGATGTATTCGTTTTCATCAACCGGCCAAGCACAGGTAGGCAAGAGTGGCGCAATAAAAGTTTTGCTACCGATAAGACCATCATTTTGGAACTTTGTGCGCACGCGATTGCCATTGTGCAATCCCACACGCCGATTGGCTCGACTGCTGCGCAAATTGAGCGGAATGTTCTGTGCCATTGCGTCTATGCTCTCGCCTGCAAGTATCCAAAAGGCCAGTAGCCACACCAGTTGGTATGGGAGACGCTTGGCGCAGTGTGCAGCTGGGAAAGAGTTTCTCATCGTCAGTTACAGCTTTCTTGCATGGGTTAGGTGTTACAGAGCAAAACTTACACCCACCAGCACCTGACGCGGTGGTGCAAAGAGTTGTGGTCGCCGCTGATATTCTTCTGGTGTATTGACGCTTGAGCGCACACGCGTATTTTGGAAAATGAGGTCTGGCGTCAGCAACGCAAAAGGATAGTTTCCTGACTGGTTGCTAAAATCCAGAAGGTTGTAGACCTGCACATAGAGGCTCAGCTTACTCTTGTCGAGTGTGAAGGTTTTTTGTGCGCGCACATCTAACGTGAAAGTTGCCGGCCGTGTCAGCGAGTTGGTTACAATTTCACCTCGGCTGCCACGCACAAGAATTGGGAACGGCGCATTGAGGTCAGGCGTGTAGGGGAATCCGCTGCCAAAGCGTGCAATTGCACTTAGCATCCAGCCGTCAATATCAAAATTGCCTGTCAAGTTTAAAGTGTGCGTTTGATTCCAGTCCAGCGGCACCAGTGTCGTTGGCAATGGCGCATTTGCAGCCAGTGCAAAGGCTGCAGCGGCTGGATCGGATGCATTACCTTGAGCCACTTGGAAGGTGTAATCCACGCCGAAGTTGAAGAGCTGAGAGAAGCGCTTATCGATGCGAATCGTTAGACCTCGCGTCAAGGCATAATCGGTGTTTACAAATTGTGTGTAGGCGCCTCTGTCAAAATACTCTCTAATGAATGCGCTGCCGTTAAGGTCGCGAATGTCGTTAAAATACAGTGCCACATCGACGGAGATGTCTTCTCCAAACTGTTGCTGTAAGCCCAGTTCGCCCTTGATAGTGCGTTGCGGTTTCAGGTCAGCATTGCCAAATGGACCGCTGACACTGGCAGCAGGGTCTCGTCGAAAGAAGGGATTGCGATAAAGAAACTCGAAGTTTGGGATTTGAAAGACTTGCCCGAAGAAAAAGCGCAGCACGCTGGTCTCGGCAATCGTAAAGGCTACCCCCAAGCGTGGGCTAAGCTGCCACTTAAGACTTGCGCGCTCATAGTTGCGACTGAGCAATTCCTGACCGTTGCGCACATAAATCGGCAGATTTTCTCGGATGTTCGGCACTACATTGCCATTTGCATCACGGGGTAAGTTTTCAGGACGGAGCGGGTCATATGGACTTGGGTCCGACGGATCTTTGGGCACGATGCCATCGGGGTAGAACACATCTAAGCGCAGCCCAAAGTTGACAATGAAGCGGTTGATTTCAAACTTATCTTGAATGTAAGCAGCAAACTCAATCGGTCGGCGGTCATAAAACTCGTAGCCTGCTTCCCCCAGTTCAGCGCGCCGCAGCCGAATCACCCCTGTTTGCAAAGAGCTTTCATCAAGAAATAGACTGGCACTTTCCAAGAGCAAGCGATGAAACTTGATATCGAAGCCTGCTTTGACCAGATTTTCCGTGTTGACCTGCGAGGCAATATCGCCCTTGATGTTAATCGTGGTTGTAGAGCGGTCGAAATACCCTGTTTGTGCACCCGTTACGAGAAATTCCTGCCCGAAATCCGCTTGTCCAGGACGATACGCTCCAGCAGGTGTCAGCCCATTGATGCCCCAATTGAGATAGCGTTTATCCAGTGGGTCTTCGTAGAGGTAGTTCTTCACGCTCACATGGAGCAGCGATGCGCCCAGTGTGAAGTAGGTTGCAGCGGAAATGGGCTGCGTAAGATTCACAATCCCGGTGTAAGAGCGGCGAAAATTATTGCTGACCCCGTCTGGAATGAACTGCCAGTCAAAGTCAAACTCTCGGAAGCGCTCATCAGAGAATTGAAACTGCGCACTGATTTTGGATAGTCCGGGTCGGAAGGTAAGCTTGCCCAGCCCAGCAAACTTTCGATAGGGGTTCATTGGCACAAACTCTCCGTTGCCCGTTGCGAACTGTCGGAAATTGTCTGTCGCTTGACTTAGCACGCGATAGACCCTAATGCCTTTGGTCGCAATTTCCGCATCGTTTCGTGGCGGATCACTGGGGTCAACAGGATAGAAGAAAAAGTCTCGTGCGTCAGGATTTTGGCGTTGGTAATCGGCAACCAGTCGGTCTCGTTCCTGCACGCTTCGTGCCGTACCAATGTAACCACCGATTCGATTGCCCGTGAAAATGCTTGCAGGCAAAATATCACCCGGGTTAAAGATGCGCTGCCCATAGAAGCGTCCCTCGTCTTCGAAGTATCGTGCATTGACAAAGAATGTGAGCAAGTCTTTCTGTGCATCTGCAATCGGAATCGGCCCGCTGAAACTGCCTTGAATATCGCGAGAGCCTACTGTGCGAATGTTATTGACATTTTGGAACAAATCGGTGCGCGGCGTAAGGTACCCACCGAAGAAGGTTTGTAGGTTGCCTTCGTAGTTCGTGCCCCCTTCTTTGGTTACGATGTTGATGATGGCGGACATTGCTTGACCGTACTCGGCATTGTATCCGCCTGTGAGCAGTTCCAGCTCTTGAATCGCCTGTGACTCGACGCCTAAATTGTTGATACCACGCCCCTGATTACCGTCATAGACGTCATTGACCATAAAGCCGTCGACAATGTAGGCTGCTTCCCCGCGCCGTCCGCCGCGGAAGGTCCCCCCCACTACACCAGCTTGAATCTCCAGCACCTGCGCAGGGTTCTGAATCGGAAGCGCAAGAATTTCCTCATTTCCGACGGCGGCACGAGTTGCGGTCATATCTTTGACCACCAGTGGGCGTTCAGCCGTGATGACTACCTCTTGTGCCTGCACGCTCTCAATGCGCAGCTTGAAGTCTGCTCGGGTCGTCATATCCACACTAACCTTGACGTTGCGCAGCGTTGCAGTTTGGTAGCCCACATATGAACAACGTAGCGTGTAGGTGCCGGGCGGCACATTGAGAATGACATAGTCACCGTCAATGTTGGTTTTGCCACCCAGTTTTGTGCCTTCTACCACTACAGTGGCTCCAATTAGTGGCTCATTGGTCTCTGCATCGACCACTCTGCCAGCAATCTTCCCTGTTGTGCCGAGCCACTTGCCGCACTCTGACCGCTCTCGTGGCAGTGGACTTTCGCTCGCAAGCAGCGTCGGTGCACAAAGCAAAATATGCAGCAAAAGGTAACACAAGGTAGGGAAGGCGTGTGGGACTACACTGCTTGACTTCATAGAGTTCCCCTTTCTCATTGTCACAGCAACGGGTTTCCAGAGTGCCGATACCGCACTACGCACTCCTTGTTTCCCCGCTTCTCATTGTCTTGGTTTTAGGTTACAGCTAGCCTTTGCGCAGAGCAACTTACACCTTGAATTTGCAACCTGCGCAAGGTTTTTTTCGTTAAGTTTTACTTTCGAAAGTTAAAACAAATCTCTCCCAGTTGCAAATTTTGCGTTGCCATCACAGCGTTTTTCTTGCATACGGCCTACTAGTAGCTGGGAGCACAGCAAAACGAATTTCAAGCTACCGCTTGTTATTCCTGCCAAACTTCCTTCTATGCAAACTTCACGCTCAACCCATACTTTTTTTCGCCGTGCAGCGTGGATTTTAGGTGACCAGCTTTCGCTGCAAAACGCTGCTTTGCTCGCTCTCGATAAGCACCAAGATGTGGTAGTAATGATTGAATCACTCGAGCATGCCACCGCCATGAATCATCACAAAGCTAAACTTCTGCTTTGCTTTTCAGCGATGCGGCACTTCCGTGATGAACTGCGTGCGCTGGGCTATACTGTTTTTTACTATGAACTACCTTGCCGCTACAATTTTCTATCGGGCTTGCAAGCACTGGTCTCGGAGCACGGTATTTGCGAACTGCTGGTCATGGAACCACACGAAATTGCGACCGTGCGCTTTGCGGAAACATTGCCTGCATTGCTTGGCATACCAGTTCGCCTCATGCCGAACACGATGTTTCTTACCTCACGCACCGAGTTCATTGCGGAGTATCAAGGTGAGTCGCACCTTGTGATGGAAAATTACTACCGCAAGATGCGCCGAAAGCTACGTGTGTTAATGGAGAATGGTAAGCCAATTGGTGGGCAGTGGAACTTCGACAAAGCCAATCGTCACACAGCAAGAGATTTCTACGCTGCTCGCCTTTGCGTGCCTCCACTTTGGCAACCTTCCTTTGACACAATTGACCGAGAAGTCCAAGACATGGTAGAGACTTTTTTCCCAAACCACATTGGCTCTCTATCGCATTTTGCTTTACCCACTACACGCAAAGATGCTGAGCGATTTCTTGATGACTTCATTACGCACCGCCTAAGGTATTTCGGCGAGTTTGAAGACACAATGATTCAATCTGAACCCGTGCTCTTTCACTCTGTTCTTTCGCCTCTTCTCAACATCGGTTTGCTCAGCCCGATGCAGTGCGTCGAAAAAGCAGTAACCGCATTTGAAGCTGGTTTTGCACCCCTCAACTCGGTTGAAGGCTTTGTGCGTCAAATTATCGGTTGGCGTGAGTTCATCTATGGCTGCTACTGGCTTAAAATGTCCAAGACCGATTACCACGAAGAAAACTACTTTCACCATACTCGCCCCCTGCCCCAGTTTTATTGGACTGGCGACACTCCGCTCAATTGTCTTTCTCAGGTCATCAAGAAGGTGCTAAAGTATGGCTACACACACCACATTGAGCGTTTGATGATACTCGGTAATTTTGCCCTGCTGGCAGGCGTTTGCCCAAAGCAACTCAATCAATGGTTCTGGGAGCTTTATGTCGATGCATATGACTGGGTGGTTACGCCAAATGTGATGGGAATGTCGCAATTTGCAGACGGCGGCTTTGTGGCCACCAAGCCTTATTGCTCCAGTGGCGCTTACATTGAAAAGATGAGTGATTACTGCAAATCATGCATTTACCGTGTAAAGGACAAAGTTGGTCCAAACGCTTGTCCGTTCAACTACCTTTATTGGGACTTTTTGATGAGGCACGAAGCCAAACTGCGTCCAAACCCACGCATTGGTATGATTTACGGCACACTAGATAGAAAATCTGCGGCGGAAAAAGCCGCAATTCGTGAGTCTGCCGAAGCTTTTCTGGCTTCACTGCCCGGCAACTCTTACTACACGTAGTGTATTTTTTCACGCCATGTAGCTTAGTATGCAAAAACCTCTTCGTTTGGGTATTGTAGGCGTTGGCAAACTGGGTGAAGTGCACGCCAAATTGCTCTCTGAGCTTTCTTCGGAGCGCAAAGACGTGGTGTTTGTCGGCGTCTATGACAAGAATCCTGCCCGCTCCGCTGAGATTGCAAGACGATTTGGCACCCGCGCCTTCGCCTCTCTGGCCGAATGTGCCCAGAGCGTTGATGCCGCAATTGTTGCTACCACGACCTCTGCCCACTTTGAAGTTGCTTCGGCGCTTATGCGCTGCGGCGTGCATCTCTTGATTGAAAAGCCAATGACCGCCACGCTCGAAGAAGCTGATCAACTTCTTAGGCTTGAGAAAGAGACTGGCGTAAAGATTCAAGTTGGGCATGTGGAACGGTTCAACCCTGCTTTTGTGGCTGTGTCGCAATACATCGGCGAGCCCGTCTTCATTACGGCGGAGCGGCTCTCCAGCTTTTCCCGACGCGCCACAGATGTCTCTGTAGTCTTGGACTTGATGATTCATGACATTGACCTTATTCTCTCTCTGGTGCCTTCTGACATTATGCATATTTCAGCTACTGGCGTGGAAGTCTTTTCAAATGAGCTGGATATTGCAAACGCACGCTTGGAGTTTGAAAACGGTGCGACAGCCACCGTTACCGCCAGTCGCATTAGCCGCACACGTGTGCGCAAGATGCGCTTCTTTTGTCGCAATCCGCAGAGCTATGCTACGCTTGATTTGATGACGGGTAAGTCAGAAATTTTCCGCTTGCTGGATGCCCCACCTTTGCGAACCCCCTCGCTCAAAGAATTTGCGACGCAAAAGGTGCTTTCGCTTTTTGGCGACCTTGAAGGTGTGCTAAATGGCCGTGTGATTGATTTCATCAGCCCTGATGTGCCCAAAATCAATGCTCTCAAAGCCGAGCAGCAAAGTTTTATTGATGCAGTGCTCTACGACCGACCAATTTGCGTGCGTTCATCTGAAGCACGTCGTGCATTGGATATTGCTACTCGCATTACCACACGAATTGAAGATCACCTTCGCCGCCTACGTGCACATTCCTCTACGCCTTAGGAGAGACAGACACTTACTGTTAGAACTTCGTGGGTGGGAGAAAGTCTACGGCTGGAATCTTGACAAAAAAACTTGTGCCTTTCCCTTCTTCAGTCTCAAAATACAGCTCGCCATTATGCTTCTTTACAATGCTGTAGCAGATGGACAGTCCAAGCCCTGTTCCTTTGCCAACTGGCTTTGTGGTGAAGAAGGGGTCAAAAATTTTTGCTTGAATGGCTCTTGGAATGCCTGTGCCATTGTCTTGCACTTTTACGACTACATAACCATCTTGAAATGAAGTTGAAATGTGAATATGTGGCTTTGGACTTTGTTCTACGGCATGCACTGCGTTCTGAATAAGGTTCAGGAACACTTGATTAAGCTGCGCTGGGTAACAGTCGACCATTGGAATGTTGCCATACTCAGTAGTGAGCCGAATGTTTTGTTCTTTGAATTGATGTCCGATAATTAGCAAGCAACTCTTTATGCCTTCGTTGAGGTCGGCTTTTTTCATTTCTGCTTCATCGAGTCGTGCGAAGTTTCGCATTCCTTTCACCAATGCAGCCATCTGCTCTAAGCCTGTGGTCATTCCACTAAAAAGCCGTTCTGTGCGCACTACAATTTCCTGCAAGGCTTCTGGCGTTGAAAGGTTGGAATCGCTAATCGCTTGAAATTCCTTTACGGCTTGCTCAATTTCTCCACGGTTGAGTGCCTCGAGCGCTTGCAAGGCGCTGGCATAGAGCCTTGCTAATTCTTTGAAGCGACGCTGGGCAATTTCGACATTGTTACTTACATAGCCGATTGGTGTGTTTAGCTCGTGCGCAATTCCTGCTACCATTTGCCCAAGCGAGCTCATTTTTTCGGACTGAATCAGATGCGCTTGTGTTTCTTGAATCTCTTTGAGTTTTGCCGCCAGCTCTGCCTCCAAGCGTTTTCGTTCTGAGATATCGGTGATGAATCCGACTAGCACCATTGGTAAGTCATTCTCGTCAAAGAGCGCTCGTCCATACTCCAGCGCCCATTTGGTTTCGCCCAGCTTTGTAACCAAGCGATACTCGACTTGGAACGGCTCTCGCAACTCGACAGCCTGCTGAATTTCATACCAAACCCGGTCTCGATCGTCAGGGTGAATCACTTCTTCGCCTAAACTGACCTTGTTGCTCATAAACTCTTCGGCCGAGTAGCCCGTCAGCTTCATACAGCCTTCATTGACAAACTCCATTGCTCTAGACTTGTCGTTCTGACCCAAATAGACCATTCCGACCACGTTGCTTACGATATTATGTAGCTGCTGGCGGTTTGCAGCCAGCGATTCTTCCAGTTTTTTTCTTTCTGTCGAGTCAATCGCTGCGCCGCTAAAGAGCGTGCCGCCATCGGCAAGCTGACGTGGCTTTGCAGTCCACTGGACAAACTTTTGCGCGCCATTTGGGAAGAAAAGCCAATCTTCAAACACAAAGTTTGTGCGCTTGCTGACGGCTTCTTTGACGGCGCTGAAGAATCTCATCTGACTTGAGCGCAACATTAGCTCAAAGAGCCGCTCTGGATGAGCCAGCAACTCTGCCGCAGGCATAGCCAGCAAGGTTTCGCAAGCTGGATTGACGTAGCAAAAGTAGAACTCCATCTCGCGCGTTACGAGAAACTCATAGATCATCACAGGCGAGTGCTCCAACATCAAACGGTATCGTTCCTCGCTTTGCGTGTCGGATTTTCTCAGCGTATCGAGTTGCATATTCATTATCGGTTAAGGCATTGCGTGATGGCTCTGACCTCACTTCGCTTGCTTGCTGCGCAAATTTTGAAGTGCCTGCAATGCTTCCAGCGATGGGACTGCACTTTTTTTCTGCGCTTTGAGCTCACTTTGTGGCTCAACTGGTGCACTACTCTTTTCTTTCATTGAAAGCGAAATTTGCAGCATATACATTTCTACAGCTTCGCTGATTAGTGCCTTCAGTCGCTCTGCATTCCAAGGCTTTTGAATGTAGCGGTAAATTTGTCCCTCGTTAATTAGGCGAATGATGTCCTCCACATCGGTGTAGGCTGTAATCAAGATTTTTGGCACTAGTGGCGCATACTTGCGTGACTCAATCAGCAGGTCTGCCCCTGTTTTGCCCGGCATTCTCTGGTCGGTGATAAGCAGCGCTACAAAGGCATCTCGTTTCAGAAGGTCAATTGCCTCATTTGCACTTGTGGCACTTATGACATCGTAGTCATCTGCAAGCAACTCTGTTAGCGCAGTATGCACTGCCGCTTCGTCATCTACCACAAGTATCTTGGGCTTGCCGCTTTTGCCACGAAAGGCATTTTCGTAGCCGCTACGCTGTGCTGCTTCACTGAGGCGATCAAAAAACGCCGCCTCATCCTTTTGCTGCTGCTCTAAGCGAGAGAGTGATTCTTCGGTTAGGTGAATGCCGAAATCCTGTGTGTCCAGTGCGATATCAGATTTGGTAGCAGGCGGCACGGCTTTTTGCGAAAGCTTGCTTAGCGCTGCCAGCGATGCTCGAAGATCTTGAGTCAGTCGTTCTGTTTTCTTCGTTTCTGCTGGCTCAGTTTTTTCCTGCTGTCCTTTCTGCTCGAGCAGTGCCTGTTGCTGTGCCACAGCGTTTCGGTGTGCTGCTACTGCCATCTCAATTACATCTTCCAGCTCTTTTGCCTTCCAAGGTTTTCTAATGTAGCGAAACACGGACCCCAGATTCACTGAGTCGACTACAGCATCGGCATCAGCAAAGCCTGTCAGCAAAATGCGTGTGGCATTTGGCACGCGCTCTGCTGCCGCTGCCAGCACCTCTGTGCCTTTTATGCCCGGCATTCGTTGATCGCTGACAATGACGGCTAAATTGGGCAAGCGCTCTAGTGCCGCAATTGCAGCCTCACCTCCTAAGGCGGTGTGCACTTCATAGCGCATGTCGAATAGTTGCGCCAGTGCTTCCAGCACTTGTGGTTCATCATCAACAAACAAGATTTGCGGTTTCATACTTTTGCCACATTTAGTTTTCGGTGAGGCTTTTGACCTCAGAAGTTACACAAATTATGCGTTCTCTCGAGCTCGTTAAAAAACTTTAAATCGTTTTTTGAAATTTTGTTTTTTTGTATACTTGCCAGAACAACAGAGCAACAAGCAGTCTCAGCTGCTCCTATTGGTTACACAATCATTTCAACGAAAATCTTTTAACGAACTTCAAACGCTATGAAGCAGGGCACGTTCACAATTGTATTGCTTACACTGGCGCTTGCCGTAGGCATTGCTATCTACATCTGGTTCGGTGCACAACCGAAGGGTACAATCTTCCACGCCATTTTTGAAGGCGGACCGCTGGTCTCTGTCTTGATTGCCTTCATCATTATGATTTTCGCATATGTGATTGAACGCACAATTGCGCTTAACAAAGCAAAGGGCAAAGGCTCAATGGCTGACTTTATTCGCGAGGTGAAGGAAGAAATTGAAGCAGGACGCATTGATGGCGCAATTGCTAAGTGTGATGCTCATCAAAGCTCACTGGCTGCTGTGATTCGCGCTGGTTTAGACAAGTATAAGTCGCTGGTGGCACGCAAGGTTACTGACCCAGAGAAACGCCGCACTGAAATGCAAAAGGCAATTGAGGATGCAACTGCAGTCGAAATGCCTCTTCTCGAAAAGAACCTTGTTGCCCTCTCTACAATTGCCTCAATTTCCACGATGGTCGGACTGCTTGGCACGACGATTGGCATGATTCGTGCCTTTACGGCACTTGCCACAGGCGGCGCGCCCGATGCGGTCCAGCTTTCGCTTGGTATTTCAGAAGCGCTCTTCAACACAGCTGGCGGCATTTTTGGCGGCATTGCTGCGATTGTAGCATATAACGTCTTCACCAGTCAGGTTGACAGCTTCTCATACCAGATTGACGAATCAGCCTTTTACATTGTCGAGACGCTCTCTACGCGTGAAGAAAAGTCAGTTGCCTGAACTCTTAACTGACAGCACTGGGTATGGCAAAGGTCAAAAAGACAACAAGAACTGGTATTAAGCAAGATATGACGCCAATGGTCGATGTCGCTTTCTTGCTTCTTACCTTCTTTATGCTCACCACGCAGTTTCGTCCGCCAGAACTGACACCGATTAACTTGCCCAATGCGACGGCAGAACGCAAGTTGCCTGACCGCGACATTTTGACGGTTACGATTGGCGCTAAAGGCGATGTCTACTTGGGCGTCGATGCACAGCCGACCCGTGACCGCATTTTTAACAACTACATTGCAAAGCGTTTGGGCGAAGCAGGTATGGGCGCCGCAGCCGTTGAGGACTCGGCGCGTAAGTTTCGACTGGCTGAGGGCTTTTTCATCGGCGATGGAAGCGATATGGCACGGCTTGCGACCAACTTAGAGACAATGATTATCCAAGCACGTTTAGCCGAGCCGCGTCTTCGCCCCGTTATTAAAGCCGATGTAACGACCGATTATCAGTATGTAAAGCTCACGATGGATATTTTCAGAAAAACCAATATGCCGACCTTTAACCTCATCACCAGTCTTGAAGCTCTACCAAAACCTAAAAATTAAAGGAGAGAGACAAATATGGGTGGTGGAATTGCGGCACCAGAATCACAGAGTACTCGCAAAAAAGGCAAGAAAAAGAAGCGAAAGCGTCTTGGCTTTACACTGGATATGACGCCAATGGTCGATGTCGCTTTCTTGCTTCTTACCTTCTTTATGCTCACGACGACCTTTGCCAAGCCAAACACGATGGAGGTGAACTTGCCTTCCAAAGATATGAGTGAAGTAAAGGTCGCTGAGTCGAATGTGCTCACCATCCGGGTTACGGAGGGCGACAAAGCCTACTGGAACATCGGCTTCGATGAACCGAAACCGTTTGAGCTATATGACAAAAGCGGCGAAAAGCCTACCATTAGCAATGAGTTTCGCAATATCTTGAAAACCGAGAGTGAGAAAATTCGCCAGCGTGTTGGTGAAGATGTGATGGCTATTGTCTTGAAGTTTGATAAGAAGGCGCAGTATCGCAATCTTGTAGATGTTTTAGATGAACTCAACATTTTGCAGTATCGGCGTTTCAGTATTGCGGACTACACGGAGCAAGATGCCGCAGAAATTGAAAAAGTGTCGGGCACTCAAGCGGGGGCTGCCCCAGCCAATCAACCCTGAAAGGAGGATACACATAATGAGCGAGATTCTGGAAAAAGAGACGAAGACAGCCGCTTCTAATACTGAATACAGCAATGGTCACCACAACGATAGTGGGTTCATCAAGCTTGACTACCTTGATACTGAGCGCTTCCGCAACATCAACTACGGCAACCTCATTTTGCGGAAAGAGTCGCACAAGTATCTTGCGCGCGGTGTCTTCACCTCTATTGGATTTGTCGCAGGTTTGCTTTTCACCTACATTGCTTGGGGGATTATTCACAACTTGCTCAAAGGTGATGAGGAGGAGAACGTCCCCGTAGTTGTGCAGAAAATCGACATCGCCAATCTGCAGCCGCCGCCGCCAATGGACGAGAAAGCGCCACCGCCACCACCACCTGCCGCTATTAAGCCGCCGCAAGCACCTGACATTGGCGAAATCAAAAAAGTCAAAGATGAAGAGGCGCCACCTAAGCGCACCATTGCTGACCAAAACAAGCTCAAAGAAGCTATTGAGAAAAACGCTATCACGGGCGAAGATTCGACTGGCTTTTCCGAGGCTGTTCGCTTAGTTGCTCCTGCCGCGCCTTCTGGGCCAGCGGTTGCCGTCGACGACAACGCCGATCCACCAGACTTTGTTGCTGTCGAAAAGGAGCCACAATTTATCAATCAGGTAAAACCAGTCTATCCTGAAATTGCCCGTAAAGCAGGCATTGAAGGCCGTGTGGTCTTGCGCGTGCTCATTGATAAAGACGGCAAGCCACAAAAGGCACAAATTCTCAAAAATCCGGGCACAGATATCTTTGATGAAGCGGCGATTGCGTCGGTGATGCAATCGAGTTACTCGCCTGCTATTCAGAACGGCAAACCTGTCAAGTGCTGGCTGACTGTGCCCATCAAGTTCACCCTAAGCTCGAAGTAAGTTTCGACTGCCTTTGAGACAAGAAGGTAGGCTAAGTTGTAAGCCTACCTTTTTTCTTCGCTTTTAACCTACTTGCTTTCTTCAAATGCAATATGGGACTTGGCTTAGCGTTGAACCAACCGCATCAATGCTTTTTGCGAGTGCTTGAACGTTTGCTACATTTTTTTAGTTTTGCCGGCAAAGTAACTCTTTCAACAAAACGCAAAACGACTGTTTGACTATGCTGAAAGTCTTTACGCACGGTTGGCGTTTTGCCATCGCAGTCACCTTCTTAGGCTTTTCGATCTGCTCTTTCTCATACCCAGTTTTTGCTCAGGAATATGGCACCATTTCAGGCAAGGTTACAGATGCAAAGTTTGGTGAGCCTTTGCCTTTTGTGCGCATTCAAGTCGTGGACTCCAAGCTCGGCACCGTGTCGCAGACAGATGGGCGATACAGTTTTCGCGTGCCGCCGGGCGAATATACCTTGCGCGTCTCCAGCATCGGCTATGCCCCACAGATCGCAAAAGTCAAAGTCGGTGCTGGCGAAACCGTCGTGAAAGACTTTGTGCTGGTCGAGACCTTCGTGCAAGCGCAAGAACTGGTCGTTACAGGCACACGCCGCAGCGACCGCACGGTGACCGAATCACCTGCTCCGATTGACATCATTACGGCCAAAGAAATTCGTCAGATGGGGCAAGTAGAGACAAACCAAATCCTACAGTTTCTTGTCCCGTCTTACAACTTCCCGCGTCCCTCAATTACTGATGGCACTGACCATGTGCGTCCTGCCACACTGCGCGGAATGGGGCCTGACCAAGTGCTGGTGCTTCTAAACGGCAAGCGCCGTCATACCTCCGCGCTGGTTAATGTTAACGGCTCAATTGGACGTGGTGCGGCAGCTGTAGATCTGAATGCGATTCCTGCCAGTGCCATAGAGCGCATTGAGATTTTGCGTGACGGCGCTGCGGCACAATATGGCTCTGATGCCATCTCAGGCGTTATTAACATTATTTTGAAAAAGGACGCGCCGTCTAATGTCTCTGCACAGTTTGGGCAAAATCTTGAGGGCGATGGACGCGTTTTGCAGGCTGATTTTTCACATAGTTTTCGCCTGAGCGAAAACGGTTTTCTTAACCTTAGTGGCGAGCTGCGCGACCGTGGCTTTACTAACCGCTCAGGGCGCGATGAACGACAGCTTTTTTCACTTGTAAATGGTAACCCTGACCCACGCGAGAATACCATCAACCGCATTAACCATCGCTTTGGCGATGCCGCCACGCTTGATGGCACATTTTTCTTCAATCTTTCACAGCCTATCTCTGAGTCGTTTGCCGTCTACAGCTTCGGCGGTTTCGGTTACCGGCGTGGGGAGGCCACTGGCTTTTTCCGGCCGTCGCAAGACGACCGTGTAGCGCGTTCCCGAGATGCAAATGGCAACATTGTTGCCTTGCATCCCGATGGCTTTTTGCCAATGATTCGCAGCAACATTTACGATATGTCGGCGGCGGCTGGACTGGAAGGTCGCTTGGGAAGCTGGGACTTGAATGTGGGCGTCGTGCACGGACGCAACTACTTTGATTTCAATGTGGTCAATAGCAATAATGCTTCTTTGGGCGCAATTGTCTCGCCGCAAGATGCACCAATTTTAGGCTTACCTGTTGGCGCACCGACTCCGACTTCTGCCTACTGCGGCACAATCTCATTTTTCCAAACTACTGTCAATGCTGATGCCCACACACAGCTTTTCTGGGGTCTTGCTGCTCCGCTCAATCTTTCGCTCGGCGCAGAGTATCGCAACGACCAATATGGCATCCGCGAGGGTGAGCCAGCCTCGTATATGCGCGGTCGGGGTCCTGATACACTGGTTCTGCGTGCTAACGGCACACGAGGAGGCTTAGCCGCTGCTGGCATTCAAGTTTTCCCCGGCTTTCAGCCTGTCGATGCCAAGCAGATTGGACGCAATAGCGTCGCCCTGTATGTCGAGGCAGAACAAAACTTCACAGAGTCTTTTCTTTTGAACCTTGCAGGTCGCTTTGAGAACTTTAGCGACTTTGGCTCTACCATTAACGGTAAAGCAGCTTTCCGATTTGAGTTTCTCAAAGGCTATGCGATTCGCGGCTCAGTGAGCACGGGTTTCCGTGCACCCTCCATGCAGCAAATCGGGTTTTCGACGGTTTCCACGAACTTTATCGGTGGTGTGCCGTTTGAAATCAAGACCTTTACCGTCGATGACCCTGTGGCACGTGCGCTTGGCGCAAAGCCATTGAAGCCTGAACGCACGCTGAATTTCGCAGGCGGCTTAACCTTAGACCCCGCTCCGAATTTTTCTCTTACCGCCGACTACTACCACATTACCGTTACTGACCGAATTGTACTCTCTGGTAACTTTATTGGCGATGCGATTCGCAACTTCCTTGCACAGCGAGGCTTTTCAGGTGTCGGTGGCGGGCGCTTCTTTACGAATGCGATTGATACGCGCACACAAGGCGTAGATGTGGTCGCACGCTATGTGCAGGACTTGGGTCAGTATGGCGTGCTTCGTTTTACAGTTGGTTTCAACTACACACAAAACCAGATTATCAACATCAACACACCGACACCGCCTGAATTAGGCAATCTGAACGAAACTCTCATTGACCGTGTAGAGCGCTTCCGCATTGAGCGCGGTCAGCCACAAACCAACTTGAACCTGATGCTCAACTACAACTATGGTGATTTTGCCTTGATGCTTCGCACAGTGCGCTTCGGTGAAATTGCAGCTCCTGCATTTGGTCAATTACCCGAAATTAATCCTACCATTACCATCAACAATGTCATTTACCCTGACATTACAGTCTTTGACCAGACCTTTGGTGCGCGCTGGATTACAGACATTGATCTCTCCTATCGCTTCTTTGATAGGCTGACCGTCGCTGTAGGAGGCACTAACATTTTCAACATCTATCCCGACCGCACGATTTTGATTCCTAACAACGCCAACAGCGGTCGCATTTTGCCCTTCTCTGGCGCTTCGCCATTTGGATTCAATGGTGCACATTTCTACTCACGCATTTCATATGCGCTGTAATGAGGGGAAGTATGGCGCAAGTCTTTGTCCTTCATAAAATCCTTTTGCATAGACTTGCGCCATTTTGCGAACTACAAAACCACAAAAAGATATGAAGCATACTTGCTTACCACTAAGCCACACCTTTCTGATTTGCATCACACTTTTAATGCTTTCTCTCTTGGGCTGTGAGAAGCCGACCGTTAGCCCTGACCCTTTGGAGAACACTGCGAATGTGCGCGTCTTGCACTTTTCTCCGGGCGCGCCAGCAGTTAATTTGCAAATTAATGGTCGTCGCCCGACCGTTGCTCCAGGCGCCACTTTTCCTGACACGATTCGCTACTTGGACAGCCGCCCCTACTACAATGTGCCTGCCGGACCTGTTACGGTCTCTTTGACGAGCGCGCCGACCTTTGCTATTCCGAATCCACCTTCGCTGTCGCTCAGCACCACCATTCAGGCTGAGCGCAATCAGGCGCGTTACACTGTCACTCTGACGGATACTTTTCCGCGCACCACGCTTACGGTCTATCGTGATACCTCGGTTGCCCCTACCTTTGAGACGATTCCACCTGGGCGTTCACTTGTACGGGTTGTGCATCTTTCGCCAAATGCGCCGACTGTCCGCCCCGTTCTTCGTGTGATTACAGGCGGCACAGATAGCGTGCGCACTTTTTCTGACCTCTCATTTCGACAAGCCTCAAGCTACCTGCTCATCAATGCTGGCTCTGGCACTTTGCAGCTTTTAAATCCTGCGACACAAGCCCCGATTACATCGTTCAGTGCAGCTGTGCCAGGTCCCGCATTAGGCTCTGCTTCTCCGACACCTGGCTTTATTTACACGATTTACATTCGTGGGCTGGTGGGCGTTACAGGCACGAATGCTTTGGGCGTAACGGTCGTAAGAGACAACTAAGCCAGAAAGAAGCAAGGCGCAAGCCAATGCACTGCACCACAGCTTTTCCTACTTGGCTTACTCTTAGGTGTGCTTACACGGTGCAATTAGTCAAGCTGAGTGTGTGGGTGAGTTTACCTCACCCTTCATTTTTCTTTCAAAAGAGAGAAGATGCCCCTTAATTTCTTAGTGGCAACCTTCTCTGGGGCTATGCACTGCCAAATTTTTCTGTAACTTAGGTTTTCAAAACTTAACTTGACTAACACACCCTAAGATGGCAAGAATTTCAGCTCTGACACTTTTTGCGCTTTGGGCGCTGGCTTCTATGTGTGCTTGGGCACAAGACCGCTATGTTGAAATTGTGCAGCGCTACGGTCGCCCACAGTTTTACTTAGAGACCGCAATGTTTCCCACTGCTTCGCCAGACTCTATGCGACTGGTGGTGCATATGAAAATTTCATATGACAATGCTTTCTTTGTGAAGCGCCCTGATGGCAAGTTCAGTGCAGAACTTAACTTCTCCACTGAGGCACTTTCTCGCCAAGTTTCCGTAGCGCGGCGTAGCGCCAAGCGTCTTATTGTGGTTGACAGCTTTGCTACTACCAAAGACCGCTCACTTTTCGTTGAGGCTACTTTTGACCTCACGCTCAAGGCAGGTGAGTATGAGCTTTTCTCCGAGATTTACAGCGATGAAATTCAGAAGCAGATTCGCTTTGACCGTCGTAGCATTGCGCCGAAGCCTAAGAAAGTCGTGCAAGTGTCTGATGTAGTAATGGTTTATCGCCCTGAGCTTAAAAGAGAGCCGCTGCGCTTTAAGCTCTTGGGTGCAGCTGGCAACGGCATTTTTGGTCGTGATTATGTGGGGCTTGTTGAAATTATCTCGCCCCAGCCTATTGATGAACTAAGTTGGGAGCTTTTTGAAAAGCAAGGTCAGAAAGAAAAGTCCATTGAAAAAAAGACTGTGCCCAAAGAGGCAATTTTTGCGGTTCGCAGCCTTGATGTCAATTCAGATGAGAAACAAGAGTATTCACTTTCGGCTGCGCGCCTTGAGCGCTCGGTGCGCTACCTTGCGATACTGGACTTTCAGGCTGAAAAATTAGCGAACACGCGCTTTGTGCTTAAACTTACAGCACGTGCTGGCAAAGAAGTAACGGAAACCACCAAAGAGTTTGAAAATGCTTGGATTGATATTCCTTTTGGACTCTACGACATCACGCTTGCGATTCGCTTAATGGAATACATTTTGAAGCCAGAAGAGCTAAGCGAAATGCAAAGTGGCTCGGCTGAGGAGCAACGCAAAAAGTTTTTGGACTACTGGAAAAAGCGAGACCCGACACCAGAGACAGAGTTTAATGAACTGATGGCTGAATACTTCCGCCGTGTCGATTACGCCTTTTTCAATTTCTACACGCCCCGTGAATTTGGCTGGCGTACAGATCGCGGCAAAACTTACATTCTCTACGGCGAGCCATCCAGCATCACGCGTGAATTTCCGATTAACCGCCCTACGCAGGAAATTTGGACTTACAACGAAATTAAAAAGCGATTTATTTTTGCAGACCGAAACAATACAGGAAACTACGAGCGCATTGCCGTAGAAGACCTGCCGTAACCTAACATTTTTGCAGTATCCATGACTGAAGTATTTGTCTATCCACAAACCCAACCTTCTCTTTGGTTGGAACACTATGCTACGATTACATGGCTGCTCTCAATGTTGTTTCTTGCCATCGTGTGGGCTATTTTCTTTCGATATGGCAATTTCCGATACGGTATCGACGTTGGCTGCTTAGTTAAAACCGTGCTGATTATTCTTGCCACGACTATTGCTTTCGGTGCCCCCTTGATGTATAACACCAAGTTTTACGCCGAACACGGACATGAGGGCGACAAAATCGTGCTAAGCGAAAACGAAATCATCTATGAGACACGGAGCGGCAAACGTAAAGCATTGCGCTACAGCGACATTCAGCGCATCTACCGCGAGCCTCTCACCTATAACCCACCCAAGAGCTACCACATCATTGGGCTTATTGATTCTATCCGCGTTGACTCCATCAGTGTCAAGGAAAACTTGCCTGACTTTGAACGATTTTTGCAGCGCATCTCTGAAAAAACCAAGCGCCCGATTGAACGCTCAATTTAACTTCGCTAATTGTGCTAAACACGCACCGCATTGAGCAAGCACTTAGCCAGACTCGGCGTCTTGGGAAAGTGCTCTACTACTTTGAGCAATTAGACTCCACAAATAGCGAGATTTTTCGTGCCACGCACTTACCAGAAGGTGCAGTCATCCTTGCCGAATTTCAGACAGCTGGCAGAGGGCGTGCCGGCAAAGTGTGGCACTCCCCTATGGGCGAAAACTTGCTCTTTTCAGTGCTGCTTCGCCCAGCTTGCGAGACCAAGTGGCTGGGCTTGCTTTCTATTATGGCATCGGAAGCGATTGCAGAAACTGCAGAATTTCTCACAACTTGCACAGCGACGGTCAAGTATCCCAATGATGTGTATGTTAGTGGGAAAAAGCTCGCTGGGGTTCTTGTAGAAACCCGCACGCAAGGTCTCCGTGCGCCAACTGTTGCACTTGGCATTGGTCTCAATGTCAATCAAACTGCCTTTGAAGGTGAGCTGAGCGAGCGCGCCACTTCTTTGCGCTTGATTGCACAAAGAGAACTTGACCGCGCTGCTGTGCTGACTTACTTGCTTCAGTGCCTCGATGCACGCTACGACGAGTTCATTCAAGGCAGAGCAGAACTTTTTTTAGAGCGTTGGAAAGCCCGATGCCAGATTATTGGCAAAGAAGTTTCATTTCGCTATGCCAATGCAGAGCTTTCGGGCAAAGTGGTCGCTATTGATGAGCAAGGCTGCCTTTGGATTGAATCCAACACTCAACGCATTTGCTATGCACCGACCGACATCAGCTACGTCCGATACTGATGTAATGCTTGCAATTGACATCGGCAATACGCACACTCGCTTTGCGATCTTGCAGCGCGGGCTGATTGTCTGGCACAAAGCCCTTTCAACCGACTTACTGCGTTCAGCGCGTCAGGCACAGAAACTTATCAGACCAATGAGCCAAGACCTATTAGCAAAGTTTGGTCAAATTCGCCAGATTGGCGTGGCTTCAGTCGTGCCCCAAGCCAGCGCCCATCTGTTGCCAGCGGTAGAACAGGTGTTCAGCACCTCTATTCTAAACATTTCTGCTCATCTCAAACTGCCGTTTAAGATTTGCTACAAGACACCAGAGACGCTCGGTGCAGACCGCATCGCTTTACTGGCGTTTGCTCGTCTTCATTTTCCCAAGCAAGCTGTCATTGCTATTGATTTCGGCACCGCTATCACTTACGACATTTTGCGTGCCAATGGAGACTATCTTGGCGGAATGATTCTGGCAGGAATGCATACTGCTGCAACTGCGCTCTCACAGCGTGCGGCGCAGCTACCGACATTCGATCTTCCATATCAGCCTCGTTTAATTGGGCGCAGCACGATTGAATGCTTACAATCTGGCACATTCTGGGGCACTGTAGCACAAACCGATGGCTTAATTGCACGGCTTAAAGATGCCCTTCGACTTACCTATAAGGAACCTAACGTTGCAGTGCTTGCGACAGGTGGCGATGCAAAGCGGCTTGCTACGGCTGTGAAAGCTATTGACGCAGTTGAACAAGATGCTGTGCTATTTGGGATCCGCATCATTGCTGCTCACCAATGACGCTGGATTTGTCAAAGTGCCTTTGCACTCTGCTCTGTGCTTAGTGTGGCGGCTCGTAAATCAAGCGGAAGAAAATGCTGAGTCGCTCACTACTGCGCACAAGCGGCAGCCCTACTACAATACCGATAAGCACATTGTCAGCAATGCCTAAGCGCATTTGTGGTCGGAACACTGCATTAAAACGCTCTCCATCGAAGTATTTGTTTATCTCCAGCCCGATGAAATTGCGTGTCCCACGAATCATATAGTGAATGTTCGTATGCCACTCATACTCCACGCTAACTGGCACAGCTTTGAAAAACGGCTGCTCAATTCTTATGCCTGCATAGACCATTGTGTGAAAATTATTTCCCCACCGCTTTGCGGCAATAAAGAAGGGGTTGTAGAGATTGCTTTTGAAAATCGGTCCTCTGTGAATGATATCAAGGTCGCTGAGCTCCAGCTCATTGATGTAGCCCAGTGCCATCGAGGTAGAGATTTCTTCTGAGACGAAAAAGCTCCATTGCATAGCTGCTTTTAGCGACTCGATGCGGTTTGAGGGGGCTACAATATCGGCTCGCGCTGAGTATAGCGTAACAGGGATTTCAAACTCCATGCCCAAGTGATAGAACGGTGCAAACTCATACTCAATTAGCATCAGGTATTTGTCGTAATCCAGCCTATCTGTTAGCCCAAAACCGATGTTCCACTCAGCTTCTCCCTGCCGAGCGCCTAGGTCTCGAATCAGGTCAATAAACAGCGGCTCGGCGTGCAAGACTTTCTCACCTTCTTTCTTGTCCTCAACTTCGTAGATGTAAAGTGTATCGCGAATGGTCTTTCGGTCTAAGGTATCGAGGGGCCGTGCTGCAAGGGTGTTGGCAGCTAAAATGGAAAATGCAAAAGCCAGCCCCACTATTTGTTGCAGCGACCTTCTCAAAGCGCAATCTTGAGTGAGTTTAGGAAGTGTGGTCTAACACGATTTTCCAGCCTTCTGCGGTTTTTTCAAATAGCAAGGTAAAGTAACCACTTAGCGTTTGTGCCTCACCTGCCACAGTTCTGCGCACCAGAATGAATTGACCGTTCACAATTGCGTATCGCTCAGAGAGCAGTTTCACCTGTAGCCCCTCAAACCTCAGACTGCCCATTGCAGCTTGGTCAGGGTAGGCTCGCAGATACCGCTGCAAAATTTTCTCGTAGCCTTGCTCAATTCCTTTGGAGGAAATAAACCTTGTTGAGTCAGAGCGCTTGTAGCCTTGCATAAAGCCGCGTATATCCCCTCTGTTCCAATCTGCAACTTGCGCATTTAGCACGGCTAAGATTGCCTCTCTGTCACCTGTTTCCCTATCGCCCGTTTGCGCCATCGCCAGCGAATAGAGCGCAATGAACACACTCAGTATTGCAAACTGTTTCATCGGGTTTCAAATTTTAGCCAGCGAAGATAGGGATTAGTATGCTAAATTTGCATACCAAATTAAAGGCATTGCTACGCCGAAGAGTGCCGAACTCGGTTGGTCGACCTTATGCGTTAGAAAAAAACATCCTCAAGCTTCACGATGTTTATCAAAGGCTTTGAGTGCGGACCGCTCTACACCCTTGCTTATTTGGTTAGTGACGGCCGGATGGGAGAAGATGGTTTTGCGACTGCTTGCGTGATTGACTGTTCTTACGGCTCGACGCCACTTATTCTTAGCGAAGCTCAACGGCGCGGATTCCGCATCCAAAAAATTTTAAACACGCATGGTCACTTTGACCATACCGCTGACAACTATCCATTGCAGCAAGCTACCCAAGCGCCTATCTACATTCACCCCAGCGACGAGTGGCGGCTGAAGGAGCCTTACAAAGAGCCTTTCCCTATTCCTTTTTCTATCATACCCACTGAGGCTAGTGCGCATTTGCACGATGGCGACCGCATTACAGTTGGCACTTTGCAGTTTGAGGTCATCTACACGCCTGGGCATACCTTGGGGGGTGTTTGCCTTTATGAACCTACGCACAAAGTGCTCTTTTCAGGTGATACCCTCTTTCGAGACTCTGTTGGTCGCTGGGACTTTATTGACGGCAATCTCGAGCAACTGGTTCAATCGCTTGAGCGGCTTTTGCGCTTACCTGCTGACACCAAAGTTTATCCCGGGCACGGCGAACCCACCACCATTGGTCGAGAACGGCAGCTCAATCCGTTTGTGCGTCAACTGGTTCCGTCTTTTCACTAATGTGATGGAGCGCCACCACCGTTTGCTTTACCCGAATCTGCTTTGATGGGACAGCTCAAACCCTAACGCACCACAAACACCAGTCCCTCGTGCGGACGCAACCGCACTGAGACACCTCCTTGCCACAACTCAAACTGCGGGCTTTTTCTTGGGTCAGTTACGAAGACTTCAATGTGTTCGTAATCCTGAATGTGATTGAGCGCTATGGTTGGGAAGTAGCTTTCACACGGTTCTGCGGTTAGGTTGACAAAAGTCAGCGTATGCCCTGTATGTCCGCCACTCTGCCTTTCAAAGGCGATGATGCCCGCATCGCTGTAGCCTGACAGCACATGAAAATCGCCGTTAGTGATAGAGGCATTTTGGCACAGCCGCATCAAGCGATGATAAAAATCGACTGTGCTGAAGTCAACTTCTTCATTTGGACGTCGGATAAGCTGAACAGGCAATCTGGTGCGCAGTCCATCGTGTTCACCTTCGTGCAAAAGATGTGCCCCGATTGCCGTGTAGGTGAGCAGCGCAGCTGCACGATGGTTGGCGCCAAATGCTTGTGCTGCCCGCTCTTCGTTGTGATTTTCAATGAAACGAATGAGCTTCTGTTGATACCGCACCGCTCCACGCAGATGTGCCTTGATGCCCTCAATGTCTCGGCTGCGAATGCGGTCGTAGAGCCGTTTGTCATAAACAAAATCAAACCCCTGTTGCTGGAGTGCCCATTCTGTGTCCCAGTAGGCTTCTGCCACGAAAAGAAAGTGGGGGAAGTTTTCTTTAACTGCACAAATTGCTTTCTGCCAAAACTCTTCTTTCATTTCCAATCCGAAGTGCCCCCATGTGTGATTGAAGGTATCTTTCAGGACCAGCATTGCCATACTGCAGCGCACACCATCGCACAAATTAGCCACTTTGCGCAGCACTCTGCACATTGCCTCATGCACAGCAGGATTAGCGTAGTTCAGTTGCAGCGTATCTGTCCACGCTGGAAAATAGGGGTCTTTGCCACAGGCATAGTAAAGTCCACCGTGTTCTACAAAGTCATCAGGCATTTTTTCTGCAATGTGCGCGGGCACGGAGATGAAGAATTCGGGGTGCGTTTCAATCCACTCGCAGTCCAGTGCCAGATGATTCGGCACAAAGTCTAACATCAGTCGGATACCGTGCTCACTGAGGCGATGCCGAAACTTTGCTAAGGCTGCTTCTCCGCCTAAATCAGTTGACACACTGTAGCGCGCAATGGCGTAGGGTGAAGCCACAATATCTCGTTCACCTACATCTGGCAAAGCACGCTGGTATGCTCGCCACAGTTCCGAATGCGTGCGCGCCATCATTCTGGCTTTGGGACTTTCTTCCCAGATGCCCATTAGCCACAGTACTCTCACGCCCCAATTTTGCCACTTTTGAAATTCCACTTCGGGCACCTCAGCCAGCGTAAGCGCACGCCCTGCTTTGGTGCTAAGTTCCCGAAGCCACACCCGTGTGTTTAGCTCGTAGATGAGCGGATACTTGTTTAAGCCTGCCATTCCTAAAAATCTGCTCAATTGCGACTTCCGCTACTCTGGTGCTCGGAAGCCATCCAGACGCAACGCCTTCTTAGACTTCGCCTCTGACTCCTCCTCCTTCCGAAAAAGAGCCGTTTTGAGCTGCACCCTACCTATCCAATCCACATTGTTAGCGCACACATGGCTCCTACGGCGCTATGAAAATTACGGAATCTGTGTGTCTTATCGGGTGAGTTGTTACGCCCTATTCTAATGTGGAACGTTGGCGCCATATTTTGCATTACCGTACTACGCACAGATGCTTTCCACTTCTGCTCGGCGTTTCTTTGCCTTAGTCAAAGCTTGTTTGGGGTTACGATGGTGATTACTATATTTTTGAATTGGCATATACTCACATCACTAAGTATTAAGCAATGAAGAAGTCATCACGTTCGTCTGCCGCGCATCCATCAGGAGATAATCCACATCAAACTCGCTCTTCAAAGTCGGCATCTACCTATCGACGTCGCTCCACCAGTGCACCACCTCATGCCAGCATGTCCGTACCTCAGCTCTTTTCCCTGCAAGCCTATCCTCAGCCCGCTCTACTTTTGCATGCTGAAACCGCCTTAGTCCTTGACCTCAATGATGCCTTTTGCACCCTTATCGGTTTCAGCCGAGATGCACTTTTAGGCAACTCGCTCCCTGAATTAGGTTTCTGGAAAAATCCTGAGCAGCTGGATACCTTACTTGCTCAACTTCATACTGCAGCTTCGCCTTGCAAGCTGCGCACTGCTCTTCTTTCTCACACAGGGATTGAGCGCTGGGTCAGTTGCACTGCTGCTGCTCTTAGAGATGGCAATGCCACTTATTTTCTTTTTCTCTTTGAAGACATTACGGAATTATTGCAAGAACATGCCGCACTTCAGAAAGAGCTTTTGCAAGTTCAGAAAAAGTTGTTAGAGCTGCAGCAGCTCTCACAAGTCGGCTTTTGGGAGTATGATTTGCGCACTGGGAAAATCTCGTGGTCGCCTGTTATTTTCGAGTGGTTTGGTTTGTCGCCCGAGTCTGGCGAGCCAGACTACGAGCGATTTTTAGCTGCACATCTGCCTGATAGTGCCGCTCGTCTTCGTCAAGCGGTTGAGCGTGCCATTCAAACTGGCGAACCTTATCGGCTCGAGCTGGAAGCTCACCACTCTGGGCGCACGTTTTGCTACATTGGTGCAGGTGAAGTTGAGCGTGATGAAACTGGTCGACCGACCAAACTTTTTGGCACTGCGCAGAACATCACAGAGCGAAAGCAACTGGAAAAGTCGCTCAGAGAAAGTAAAGCACTCTTGGAGTCCATTATTGATACGGCAGCAATCGGCATTTGCGTAACCGATGAAGAGGGGCGGTATGTGCTTGTCAATCCTGCTTATTGCCGCACATATGGATATAGCGAAGAAGAGCTACTTGGCAAACACTTTAGCCTTGTTATCCCTGACGAGGATAAGCTCAAAGCCAGCAACACTCACTCTGCTTTCATTGCTGGCGACCCACACTCCTCTGGCGAGTGGCGACTTTTGCACAAAGATGGACGCTTGCTAGACATTTATGTGAATGCCAGGCTTCTTGTTCGTGAAGATGGTCGGCGATTTAAGGTTACCACAGTTGAAGACATCACGGAACGCAAGCGTGCTGCCAAGCGACTTAAGGAAGCAGAGGAGGCTTTGATGCAATCGCAAAAGATGGAAGCAATTGGCACGCTGGCAAGCGGTATTGCACACGATTTTAACAATCTTTTGGGTGGCATCTTGGGCAACGTAAAGTTACTCTACCGCCGCACCGATCCGAGCGATGAATACCTGCAAATTCCGCTACGCCGCATTGAATCTGCTGCACACCGTGCGGCAAAATTGACCTCACAGTTGCTTGGTTTTGCCCGCAAGGGCAAATATCAATCTGTTGCCTTCAACGGCGTGCACGCAATGGAGCGTGTGCTGGACATTCTTTCTCACACTATTGACCGGCGCATTCATATCTCTACGCACTTTGCGCCACACTTGCCCCCTATCGTTGGCGACCAAAATCAAATTGAGCAAGTTTTTCTCAATGTGCTGGTTAATGCGGTCGATGCAATTCAAGCTACGCTCAAAGAACGAAAGAAAGGCGAAATTCGTATTCATGCTGCCCTTTATGTTCCCACCGATGCAGATGCAAGGAAATGGGAGCTTTCACCTTCACGCAAATACATTCGTTTTTCCATCTCCGACACAGGCACAGGTATTCCAGAGGAGGTATTGCCGCGCATTTTTGACCCATTCTTTACGACCAAAGAAGTAGGCAAAGGCACAGGCTTAGGGCTTTCAATGGCCTATGGCATAATGAAGAGTCATCACGGCAGTATTGCCGTTGAAACTGCACTTGGCACTGGCACAACTTTTCATCTTTACTTTCCTACTGACCTTGCGGCTGATGAGGAGCCTGCTGCGCCAACCACTACCATTCACCATTTTCAGCCTAAACTTACTATGGCAGAGAAAAAGCATAAGATTCTTGTGATTGAAGACGAAGAGATGCTGCGCGAGATGCTCTCTGAGGTCTTTACCGAACTTGGCATTGAAGTTGTCATTGGCACCAATGGCGAAGACGGACTTCACCAGTTCAACGCACACCACGGACAATTTGACCTTATCTTGCTCGATATGAATATGCCTCAGATGGATGGCGAAGCAGTGTATGACGAGCTTCTGAAATACCCTGACTTACCGCCCGTGATAATCCTCACAGGATGTGCCAATGAAGAGGTTCTCAGCCGTTTGCAAGAAAAAGGCGTGCATCGCATTATCACCAAACCCTACGACATTGATGAGCTGACAGCTGCGGTGCTTGAACTCTTGGCAGCACGAAGCCAACTCAAGTAAGACCTTGTGGATTTAGTGCACTGCGGCGTAGATGTGCGTGGCTCGTTTTACAGGCGCATTATTTTTCTGCGTTGCGTTACACCTTGATAAGGCGTGGCGAATAGACACCTTCAACTTCTGCAATGCGTTTTAGCGTTGCTTGCGACAGTCCTTCGTCGAGGCAGATTACCGTTAGCGCTTTGGTTTTTTCCTCATTGCGTGAAAGCGAGATATTGGCGATGTTGATGCTGGCGCGCAGCAACCGCGCTCCTACTCGCGCCATCACGCCGGGCTTGTCATCATTGATGTAAATCAGGATATAGCCTTCGGGCTTGAACTCGCAAATGAAGTGGTCATACATTACCACGCGCAAATCTTTTGCTCCCAATGCGATACCGCCCAGTCGCTTTTTGCCTTCGGTGGTTTCGTATTCGACGACCACCAAGTTTTGGTAATCAGTATGCTCTTTTTCGCGATGCTGGTGCACTTGCAGGTTCAGGTCGTGCGCCATAGCGAACACATTGATATAGTTGATTTCTCTGTGCTGAATTTCGTCCAGCACCCCTTTGAGCGCTGCGGCGGAAATTGCTTCAGAGAACTTGCAGAGGAAATCACCATATACTGTGATCGCCATTGACTTGGGCGTGCCGTCTAAGAGCTGCGCTACCATTGCGCCCAATTTTTCTGCCAGCACAAGATATGCTTTGACTTCTGTTTTCTGCGCCAGTTCTACCGTCGTCGCATTGACTGCACCAATTAGCTCACCTGTTTCTTTCCAGCGAATGACCTGTTCAGCGATTTGCAAAGCCACTTTTTCTTGTGCTTCCACTGTGGAGGCTGCAATGTGCGGCGTAACAATCACATTCTCCAGCCTTAAAAGTGGGTGGTCAGGTGGAATGGGTTCGGTCTCGAAGACATCTAAGGCCGCTGCGGCCACTTTGCCAGACTGCACTGCTTCTACTAAGTCGTGCTCATTGACAATGCCGCCACGTGCACAATTGACGATGCGCACCCCTGTTTTCATTAGCCCAAAAGCCTTTGCCGACAGCAAATTGCGTGTCGCTTCACTGTATGGCGTATGAATGGTGATAAAATCGGATTCACGAAAAAGTTCTTCCATTGGGAGCAGCGTAATACCCAGCTTTGCGGCAAACTCCTCAGCGACCATTGGGTCGAATGCTACAATGCGCATTCCGAAGGCTTGCATTCGCTTTGCCACCTCTCGTCCGATTTTGCCCAGCCCTAAAATGCCCAATGTTTTGCCTTCTAGCTCTCGTCCCATCCATTTCTTTTTGTCCCAGATACCTTGCTTGAGTTCGGCATGCGCTTGCGGGAGCAGCCTTGCTACAGCCAGCAGCATCGCACAGGTATGTTCTGCCGCTGAAATAGTATTTCCACCCGGCGTATTCATCACAATTACGCCTTTTCGTGTTGCCGCATCAATATCAATGTTATCGACACCTGCACCTGCTCGCCCAATTAGTTTGAGTGAATCTGCACAGGCTAAGATGTCAGCCGTTAGTTTGGTAGCGCTGCGCACCAAGACTACTTCATAGTTTTTAATCTCGGCTTTCAGCTCGTCTTTGGAAAGCTTTTGCTTCTCAACGACTTCAAAGCCATTCTGGCGCAAGCGCTCGCCACAGGTTTTTTCAATGTTGTCTAAGATGAGTGTTCTCATAGAGGTTCATTTTTTCGTCAAGAAAGCGCAAAGATACGAAATGCTTGCGTAGTTGCGGAGAGCTATGACAGGCGCGCTGAACCTACGCACTATTGCAGCGCATTTGCACAAAACCGCTCGCCTCACGCTTAAGGAAAGGAGAGTTTAGGGCTGTCTTGCTAGCAAAACCGTGCTGAAATGCGGCAACTCCCCCTTCAAGCAAACACAGCGGAAAAGCATCGAACAGGGAGAATGTTCCCATAGAGAAACCCTTCGCCGTAGCGTGCCCCGATTAGCTCGCCAAAGTATTTTGCGCGTGCCTCCAAGCTTTCTAAAAATTCTTTTCGCGAAATATGCGTCTCTGGCTCCTTCGAGGCAGGATTAAAAAACTGCGACTTAAATGCTAAGACACCTTGACGCGACTCCTCAAACGTCTCGGAGACATCGACAATAAAACTTGGCAGTGTGAACCGGTCTTGGAGGTAATGAAAGAGAAATTTTGGTCGGTGGCGTGCCTGCACTTTGCCGCTTTCTTTGGTCTTAATTTTGAGCAAGCCAGCATAGAAGCAGGCATCGGCAACCAGTTTTGCTGCTCGCTCGTGGTCAGGGTGTCGCTCCACAGGTTGGGGCGCAAATACGACCGTCGGTCTGTAGCGACGAATTACGGCAATTAGTTTCAAGAGGTTTTCGCGTGAATTCAGAAAACGCGTATCGCCTAAGTTCAGATTAATGCGCTCTCTGTAGCCTAATATCTGCGCAGCGGCATGAGCTTCTTTGCGCCGTTGTTTTCTCGAACCGCGCGTGCCCATTTCACCTTCAGTGAGGTCGCAAACCACTACCGATTTGCCTTCACGATGCAGCTTCAACATTGTTGCGGCACAACTGATTTCAACATCATCAGGGTGTGCCCCAAAAGCTAAAGCATAGATGGGCTCAGTCATCTTAGGCTATTGAATTTGGGTATGTGCATACTGCTTTTTTATTTATTCTCTTGATACTTTCTCCCTAACTATCCAAACAATCAAATGCTTTCAGAATTGTTTTTGCGACTTCATCGAGTGAGCGAAGCCCATAGAAGAAATGCGCCCCTTTCCCAAATGCCAAGAGTGGCACGGGGTTGTGCGTGTGTTGATCCGTTGTCATATCCTCAAAGTTACCATGGTCGCTAGTGAGCACAAGGAGCGTCTCTGAATCCACCCTCTGCAAAATCTCTCCCAAAAAAGCATCTAAGAGATGCAGTAGTTGCGACGGCTCAATCATTAAGCGGCGATGTCCGACAAGGTCAGTGAGAAAAAACTCATAGAATACCGCATCGTATTGCTGCAACAGGCGCACAAAATTTCTCGCACTGTCTTCTGGCGACACCACCACTAACTGGGACGCTTGCGCATTATTTTCTTTCCACCATGCATTGATGATGTCACCTGAGATGGCTTCTTGTCGCATCAGGTGCTCAAGGCTACGCACTTCGATTTGCTCCTGCAGCGCAATTTCAAACAAAACAGAGCTACGAATTTTTCCCAGAGCACGGAGCGCCTTGCATCGCTCGATGAAGGCGTGTGGGTATGCATTTGCATAGCAGATATTTTTCCCTCTTGCTTTAAGCGCCTTTAAGAGATTCATTTCTGCTAACAGTGGGCGAAGTGGCGTCGGCAGAAATGGTCCAAAGTGCTTGCCAAAAATTTTTGCGCCGTTGAGTGAGGTATAGAGTGAAAATTGTCCTGTGCCGCTCTGTCCTGCACCCTCTACGCCCATTGATGCAGAAATCGGGATTAGGACGCAACGCGGCGTTTGCACTGTAGCTTCTTCCAGTAGAAGCTCTCTGCCGAGAATTTTCTTAATAGTAGGCTGCGATGTTTGTGCAAATGGGTTGGTTTGAGTTCTTGGTGCTAACCCTACGCCATCGAGGAAAAGAAATGCTAATTTCATTCTTCATTTGCAACCATCTGCTCATAGGTTTCACGTCGGCGAATGACTTTCGCCGTGCCTTTGCACACCATTACCTCTGCGGCACGCGGCCTTGCATTGTAGTTGCTTGCCATCACGGTGCTATATGCTCCAGCGGAAAGAATCGCTACAAGGTCTCCCTCTTCTACTGCGGCAATCGTACGCTCACGTGCGAAGAAATCCCCTGTCTCGCACACTGGCCCAACGATATCGGCGGTGAGTTTCTTTGCTCCTCTCTTTACCACTGGAATAATCTCGTGGTGAGCACCGTAGAGCGCAGGGCGAATTAAGTCATTCATTGCCGCATCGACAATGATGAACTTCTTTTTGTTATGATTTTCTTTGATATAGAGCACCTCCGAGAGCAACACGCTTGCATTTGCCACCATATAGCGCCCAGGCTCTAGAAGTATCTTTGCACCTGTGCTTTTCAGGAGTGGCACCAATACCTTTGCAAATTCCTCAATCGGCGTTGCCTTCTTCTCTTGCGAATAGGTAACAGGGAATCCGCCGCCAATATCCAGATGCTCCACTTCAATGCCCATCGTCTCACAAAGCGACTTGATATGAATTAGCTTGAGCGCAGCATCATAGTAATACTTCGGATCTTGAATCTGCGAGCCAATGTGCATATCTAAGCCTAAGATTCGCAGATGTTTGAGCGACTTAATTTCACATAGCACTTCTTCAGCCAGTGCTTCATCAATGCCAAACTTTTGCTCGTGATTGCCAGTGGTAATGTAGGGGTGAGTCTCAGCTGTGATATTAGGCGTGATGCGCAGTGCAACGGGCGCAATTCGCTTCAGCTTTTTTGCAATGGTATTTATGCGACGCACCTCCGAGAGAGATTCAGCTTTCAGCATTAAGATGCGGCTCTGCAATGCATACTCAATTTCATCGGCTGTTTTGCCAACGCCCGCCATAATAATTTTTTCTGGATTTGCTCCCGCCTTTAGCGTGCGGAATAGCTCACCGCCTGAGTTTACATCGAAACCACTGCCGATCTCCACCAAAGCTCGAATGACCTCGAGCGTGTAATTTGCTTTGACCGAGTAACAGGTTAAGTGATTCAGCGGTGCAAACGCTTTCTCGAAGCGCTGAAAGCTATCTAGAATGGCTGATTTGCTGGTTACAAAGAGCGGTGTACCATACTTCTTCGCCAGCGAGGGCAGTGGGATTCCCTCGCAGTGAAGAATTTCATTCTTGTAGGTGAAGTGTGAATCTAACTGCACGGGTTAAGCCTGCTGCGGTTGAACGCTTGGCGCACTGGGCGTACTCTGTGCATTCATCATTTTGATGAGTTCGACCAATTCTTGCTTTCCTGCATCGGTTAGCTCTACAACATTTTTTTCCAAGAATCGGAACAGTTCAGGATGCCGCTTGATATTGTTCGTGAAGTTGTTGTCGTAGATTCCCATCTCTTTGCAATCGCTGCGCACTTGCTTGAGGTTACCCAAGAAGCGTCCAGAAATCAGTGCGCCAGCCAGACAGTTAAGCAGCACGGCGTTCAGTTGCGCTTTGGCTTTCTTTTCTTCGCCCACATTATTGTAGAGGCGCATGACACTTTCTTCGCCAATTGCGAAGAGTGAACGCACACTTACATCGGTAAGCGCTGCAGACTCTAAGAAAGCCCTCACATTTTCAATACTTGGCTTTCCCGTAATTTCAACTTTTCTTCCAGCTACGGCTGCGCTGCTCCCCTTTCTACGCCCTCTTTTTTTTCGCTTAATTTTCGGTGCAGCAATTTCGACTTCACTTTTTTTTGGTCGCCCTCTGCGCACGGCTGGCATCACTTCTGGCTTTGCCGCTGCTTCTTTTATCCCATTCATCATCTCGCTCTTTAGGACATCTTCTATCATCTTGAAGACAAATGGGCGTTCGCTTTCGCTGCACTCTGCTCCGATGCGCTTAATATCTTCAATTAACGCCAGTAATCGTGTGTAGTTCATTGTCAAGGTGTCTTGTTTGTCCTTTCTAAGTTACTTGTTTCTCTCTGCTCTGTCGCTTATTTCGCGACGCGTGCAAAATAAACAAACTAAGCGAAAAAGAAAATTTTTTGTGCGTCAGTAACACACTTGATTTCTTCCATTTTGTTTCGCTTGATAGAGCTTTTCATCGGCTGCGGAGAGCATCTTCTCGAAATTCGGGTAGTTTATGTCAGCACAGATACCAATGCTCATTGTAGCCTTGAGGTCTGGATGAATGCGTTTCCAATCGTAGCTCTCGACACACTTGCGAATGTGTTCAGCAAGCTGTTTTGCTTCTTCCAGACTGGTATCAGGAAAGACCGCCACAAACTCCTCACCGCCGTAACGGGCAACCACATCTCCTGCTCGCACTGAAGACTGCCAGATGCGGGCAACGGCTTTGATCACCTCATCGCCAACTTGATGTGAAAAGCGGTCGTTAATTTTTTTGAAAAAGTCAATATCACCAATTGCAACGGCTAGCGCTCGATTGTGATGACGTGCTTCATCAAAAATTTTCTCCAGCGTCTGGTCTAAGTAGCGTCGATTATAGATACCACTTAGCCCATCGGTGATGGCTTGGTGCTCCAGCTTTGCGTTTGCTGCCGCCAGCTCTTCTTGGGTTTGAAGCAGTTTCTCTTGCGTGCTATCGCCAATGCGCGTAATTTTCATTGCTTGGCGCAAAAGATGACGATACTCGTCAGCCAATTTTTGATACTCCTCAAAGAGCCTTTCTCGCGAAATCTCTTGGTCTGCCAGTATGGCTTCGGAGTGTTTTAGCACATCCAGCTCCGCTTTGAAAATTTCCTCAATGTCTCGAGCTTGCTTAGACTTTTCAGGCATATCATTTAGCAGAAACACTGTTATTTGTATGCAATCACTTTGAAAGGTAGCGTTAGGTGCTCAGCAAATTCTTCCCCTGTCTCTTGCATCTGTTCATCGGCTTCGTTATGATACCACTTTACTTCTACCTTTTTACCCTCTTTGTATGCTTTTTCGAACATGCGTAAAATGTTCAAGATGCATTTCGAAGAGCTGGTGTTAAAGTATTGCAAGCGGAACGAGAGTGTTGCGCCCTGTCCTGATTTGAAATATGCATCAAGCCAATCCATAATTGGCTGATAGAATTCCAGAGCGGACTCTGGGTAAGACTGTCCAGAGATTTCCAGTTGCCCCGTTTCTGCGTTGAACATCACACTGGGTGTCGTCTTAGTGCCTGCAATCGTTAGGTGATTCATACTGTTTTGTGAATGATGATGTTAAGAATGAAGAAGGCCAGTTTATCGCTGATGTTTGTAATCAAAAACTCCGCTTTTTCATCGGATTTACGAATCATATCAATTAGCCCTAAGCCTGCACCTTTGCTACCTTTGGGCGGCTCTTGCATTCGGCGCTGCTGATGAAGTGCTTTCAGCTCTTCGCGCGACATTTCAACAAGCGATTGGCAATACCGCCTGATTTCATCGGCTTTCTCCCGCTCAATCGCATTACCTGAAGTGATTACAAAACTTTTTTCATTTTCGCGGATGACGATTATTCCTACGCCCACCTCCTTGCCATCGCCACGCACTTCTTTCTCTGCCGAGTAGTAAAGAATGTTTTGTGCCATCTCGACAAAGACGGAAAACATTTTCTGCACCTTGCTATCGTGCCCTTGCTGCAGCTTGACCAGCTCTCCAAGCTGAACAAGCAATTCCTGCGAAAATGCACCTTTGAACGTCATTAGCACGCGTGCGCTGGAGATACGCTGGTAGAACTCGAAAATCTCCTGAATGCCAAACTGCGATGAATTCATTTGCGGCACGAAGCGGTTTTGAGTTCAGAGAGCCTTTGAAGATATGGCTTTTTCAGACAATTCGGATTCCCACGACGGTAATGTCATCGCGCTGAGGCTCACTGCCTTGATGACGCCGCAATTCTTCTTCTAAAATTTGGAGCTGCGTTTCAACAGGCTTACTGGCAATAAATTTCAGGAGTTCTTTCAAGCGCTTTGCTGCAAACACGCGCAACTGTGAATCGGGCTGGTCCGCATAGCCGTCGGTGGTCAGGTAAAGCATAGTGCCTCTTTCCAGTTCAAGTTGATGCTCTGTGTATCGGCGCTCTGCTTCTCGCTGCCAGCCACCAATTGAGGATTTATCCGGCTTAATTTCGTAAAGTTCGCCATGTCGCACATAGTAAAGTGGGCGACGCGCCCCCGCAAAACAAACGATATACTTGTCAGGCTCTGCACTTGGCTGCATTACAACTATTCCCACATCCATTCCGTCTTGACTAGCCCCAATCTCATCTGTTTGGTTTAAGGCTCGGCGCACCAATCGATGCAATTCCTCCAAAATTCTTGCAGGGCTCAAGATGCGCCTTTCAATTACAATTTCGCCTAAGAGCGACTCCCCTATCGCTGACATAAATGCGCCGGGCACTCCATGCCCTGTGCAATCAGCGACAGCAAAAATAATTTTTCCCCCTTCTTCATGAAACCAGTAGAAATCGCCCGAGACAATGTCACGCGGTTTGTAAAGAATGAAATGCTCGGGTAAGTGTGCCTTCAGCCGCTCTCGGTCAGGCAAAATTGCCATCTGAATTGTCTTGGCATATTCAATGCTAGCCGTAATGTTTCGGTTTTTTTCCTCCAGCTCATCTTTTTGCCGCTGAATTTCCTCATTTTTTCGACGCAGCTCGAGCGTGGCTTCTCGCACTTTAGCTTCCAGCTCTCGATTCCGCGCTTCAATTGCTTTTATGCGTTGCTTGTAGCCACCATAACTTATTGCTCCTACACCCACTACCCCAAGAATGATGGTAAGTGATTGAAACCACAATGTTTTCCAAAATGGCGGCACAATTTCCAGCTTAATGCTTGTACCCTGCTCATCCCAGACCCCATCGGGGCCTGCTGCTTTCACATAAAAGGTGTACTCGCCGGGCTCTAAGTTGGTGTAGGTGGCTTCTCGGCGCGCCCCTGCGTAGTTCCAGTTCTTGTCGAATCCCTCGAGCTTGTAAGCGTATTGATTCCGATTCTGTTCGTAGTATGCCAGTGCTGAGTATTCAATTGCGAATTTGTTGTATTTGTAAGGCAGCACAATTTTCTCGCTTGCTGAAATAATGCTATCGCGCTCTGTATCGCCAACGGTTTCTTTGACAGCTACACCTGTGATAATAATTGGTGGCTTGTAAGACTTCTCGCGGAATCCTTCAGGCGAAAAGCTGGTAATGACGCCAATTCCACCAAAGTAAAGGTAGCCGCTTGCGCCTTTGTGGCTAGCTGGCAGCTCAAATTGCTGCAGCTGTGTGTTTCTTAACCCAAACTGCACCCCACTGAGTGCATCATAATTGCGGAACGCTAAGGCTTTCGCAATTCCGTCTTCGCTCTCCGCAGCAGGTAAAACTTTGGTAATGCTTTTGCGCGTCTTAAGCCATAAGAACCCTTCACTATCCTCCAAGATGCTGTAGACAATGTCACTTGCTAAGCCATCACGCTCGCGGAAAGCCGTGAAAGTTTTTCCATCGTCTGCTGTCTTGCACAGTCCGCCGCCATCTGTGCCTACCCAAATTGTCCCTGTTGAATCTTGATGAATCGCCCAGACTACATTGGAAGATAAACTCTTTGAGTTCTGTGGTTCATTCAGCATCTGTGTAAAGGTTTTCCCCTCATCTGAGGTCTTGCACAGTCCACCGCCATTTGTGCCAATCCAAATTGTTCCATCACGGCTTTCGAAAATGGTGTTAATCACATTGCTGGACAGGCTTTGAGACTTGTTTGGATTACTTTTGAAGACCGTCATTTTCCCACCTCTGTTTGTGTCGAGCTTATTGGCTTTACTTAGCAGACACAAACCATTTTTCGTGCCTATCCAAAGATTCCCTTTTCGGTCTTCACAAAGTGCCGTAATTTCATTGCTGCAAAGTCCACTTGGATTGTCGGGGTAATGAAAAAAGTATCGCAGGCTGCCTTTCTCTTTGGCTTGCAAGCATAAACCGCTGGTTGTGCCAATCCATAGCATTCCTGCTTTATCGCGCAGTAGTGCCGTAATGTAAGCCGTTTCGAGATTGATTGTTGCGGGTTCTTCTTTTTTCTTAGCTCGCTTGCCTCTTGGAGGTGTGCGTTTTTTAGGCTTTTTTTGCTCCTCTTCATCTTTGCCTACCTGCAAGCGCCGATACACCCTTGCTTCAGGCAAGTAACGATAAAGCCCACCATCGGTTGTGCCCACCAGCAGCGTTTCATCAGGTTCTTCCCAAATTGCTGAGACTTTTCGCACCACCAGCTTTTCACCTCGCTTTGGATTGACTGCAATTGCCTCAAACTTAGCGCTGCCGCTTGGATTGCAGAGATAGACACCGCCGCTTACTGTGCCAATCCAGAGCAAGCCTGCTCGGTCGTGATAGAGCGCAAGAATCTGGTTGTCAGTCAAGCCTAAGGCAGGACCGTAATTTCGCCAATCCTTTTTGTCTCGTGTTTTTGCATTGAACAGCCAAAGCCCTCCATTTTCTGTGCCAATCCACACTCGGTTTGAATTCGGCTCGCAAACCACTGCTGGAAAAGTTTTAATACGCTCGCCTAAGGTCGGAAAGTAAGTAATAAATTTCTCTGTCTTCGGGTTAAAGTAGCACAGCCCATTTGCAGTGCCAACCCACACATTACCGAACCGGTCAATTGCAATGGAGAGCACGGTATCGCTGCTGATTGAGTTTTTGTCGCTTGGGTCGTGCCTGTAAGTTTTAAATGACACACCACCGTTGTCAGATCGTGCCAGTCCGCCACGTGTGCCCACCCACATCGTGCCCAGACTGTCGAAGCAAAGTGCTGTAATAGCATTGTCTGGCAATGATTCTGCATTGCGTTTTTCGTGCTGAAAGTTCAGAAAAGTCTCGCCGCCATCTATCGTCTTGCATAGACCGTTTTGTGTGCCAATCCATACCGCACCCCAGCGGTCTTCGCCGATTGCTGTAATGTCTTCATTTACAAGGCTGTTCGAGCGACGTATATCTGGCAAAATTGTTTTGAATGACAGGCCGCCGTTCTCACTTTTGGCTAAGCCACTCGGCGTGCCGACCCAGAGCGTGCCGTTTCGGTCGCAATGCAAGGCTTGGATAATGTCGCTAGGAATGGTCTTGGGGTCTTGTGCATCGTAGCGATAGATGGTAAAGGTGTAGCCATCGAAGCGGTTCAGGCCGTCGTTTGTGCCAATCCAGATAAAACCTCGCTTATCTTGCGCTATGCAATTCACTCGGCTTTGCGATAGCCCACGTCCCGTGCTAAACTGCTCAAATTTGAGCTTGAGCTCTTGTGCCCACAGTGCAGTGCACCCTGCTTCCCAGAACACAATAAACAAGGTAAGGTGACAGACTTGTCTCATTTTGCCCCCTTTTGTTTTGTAGAGTGAAGAGGTTACCTGAAGTGCAGCAGGAAATGTCAATGCAGCAAAATTTGCAATTTTTTCTCAAATCCCAGTTTAAGAAAGTGTAAAGTGTGTACAACTGGACTGGGATACAGCTAAGCCTTGCCAATCAAAAAAATTGGTCAAAATTGGTGTGTCGCCCGAGAAACGATTTTCTGCGGTTTGGGGCTAAGGTGCTGAGCACTACTACTTTTTAAGACGCATTCTCCCGAGAGCTGTGGTATTAGCTCTCCGCATTGCTGCCCTTTTCTCAACCTTGAGAGAGGCGTGCACAATGTGCTTAGTCGCTTAGCTTTGCTTGTAGGTATGCAATAAAATCACTGATAACGATCCAAAGAGAATTTTTCGCCCAAGTAGAGCCGCCGTGCTTCCTCGTCTTCTGCCAGCTGCATCGCCGTGCCTTGTTTGAGAATTGCGCCGTCATACATTAGGTAGGCGCGGTCAGTAATAGAGAGTGTCTCGTGCACATTGTGGTCAGTAATCAGCACGCCGATATTGCGCTGTTTGAGACTTGCAACGGTGCGCTGAATGTCTTCAACCGCAATCGGGTCAACGCCAGCGAAGGGTTCATCTAAGAGAATAAACTTCGGCTCAATTGCAAGGGCACGTGCAATTTCCGTGCGACGTCGCTCCCCTCCTGACAAAGCATAGCCTGGTGTGTGACGAATGTGTGCGATGTTAAATTCTTCTAATAGCTGCTCAGTGCGCTCTTTTTGTTCCTTCTTGGAGAGAGAAGAAAATTGCAAAATGCCTAAAATGTTTTCTTCGACCGTCAGCTTGCGGAAAACCGACGGCTCTTGCGGCAAGTAGCCAATGCCCAGTCTTGCCCGCTTATACATCGGTTCTTTGGTAATCTCTCGCTCGTCCAAAAAGACTTTTCCTCCATCTGGCTTGATGAAGCCCACGAACATATAGAACGTGGTGGTTTTTCCCGCACCATTTGGTCCCAGTAGCCCCACCACTTCACCTTGATGCACTTCCAGTGAAGAATCCTTTACAACGGCACGTCCTTTATAGACTTTCCTTAGACCCTTTGAACTTAGTTTTGCCATTGGCTGAATTCGGTAGTCCTTTGTTTGTGTTTTCTGGCTGTTTTACGCAATTTATTTCTTACAGTTTGAGCTTTGTTTGCTTTTGCTACTAAGCATGCTGGCACTCGTTTCGTTCTTGCAAGCAGCCTTGCCTGCTCATTAGCATTTTGCCTTACCACTCTCCTCTTTTTCGCCGACCGTTCCCTCACCAAATTCGCCACACTCAATTTCCGTTTAGGTTTTCCCGTGCAAAATTCTTAACATTCGGCAGCACGCCACCATAGCGTAGCGACCCAAATCACAGGGCAAGATTTGCACGCTTGCTAAATTTAGAGGCGCAAGTATTGGTTGATGTCATCTGGGTTTACTGCCGATGCCAAAGTTAATACCTTACAACGGTCATTTTCCAGTCATTCACGAGAGTGTCTTCTTGTGTGAAGGGGTAGTGGTCGTGGGAGATGTGGTCATTGACCGAGATAGCAGCGTTTGGTTTAATTCAGTGGTGCGCGGTGATGTGTGTTCCATTCGCATTGGCGCACGCACCAACATCCAAGACAACTCCACGCTTCACGTTACACACGACACAGGCCCACTCTACATCGGCAACGATGTTACGATTGGTCATCGTGCCATGCTCCATGCTTGCACTGTTCACGACTTTGCGCTGATTGGGATGGGCGCTGTGCTGCTTGATGGCTGCGTGGTAGAATCATACAGTATGGTTGCAGCTGGCGCGGTGGTGCGGCCGAATTTTGTAGTGCCCTCTGGTATGCTGGTAGCTGGTGTGCCCGCTAAGGTCATTCGTCCCCTCACGGATGCGGAACGCGCCCAGATTGTTGAATCTTCTCAAAACTACTTGCGCTATGTCCAGACTTATCGCAAGAGCAACGTTTCGTTCGAAATTGCAAGGCCTTTTAGTTTAACTAATGAATGTAGAACTCCTTGAGCAACAATGAACCAGACTGTTCGGGCGCCTAAACGCATCTCTAATAACTTCTTCTCCTACGGCAATGGTATCTTCCGCGTCAGCGGCTCTGAAATGGCACTATGTGCTTACTTGGTTGAGACTTCAGAAGGACTTATCCAAGTTCACACCGTGCCTGAGCTTTTCAAAACTTACTTCCCGCATCTCAAGAAACTGCCTATTGCTGCAGTGGTTGGTGCCCCAGTTGTCAATCAATTAGGCGATACGCACACTGGCTATGAATTTGAACTCTGGACTGCCCGCTTTTTGGACTTTGCCAAGCCGCATCGTCTGAAATTCATTGGTGAGGAAGCGCACCTCAAAACGCTCTATCAACGCCTTGAAATCACGATGAATGGCGATTTTGTGCATGATGAATTTGGCAACAAGCAAGCGAAGTTTGTGCCACGCCGCTGGGTCGATGAAGTCTTTGATTGGCAACCCACGCTCAATGGCTACTCGTTTGGCAATGTTACGATTGACACCTCTAATCCCCATGCGGTTCGCATCTACGACAAGGGCAAACTGATCTTTGATGGTGAGCAATACCCTGTAAGCAGCGGTGCGACGACGGGTGCGCTCTATGTAGATATGCTTCTCTCGCAAGTCGAGCCTTTCAAGTGGGACCCAAATAGACTGGGCTTAATTGTAGGTGGCAATGGCATCGGCACGAAGCCCGGCGTAACCAGCAATTTTATCGTGTTCTTTGCTGACCGCTTGATTTGGATTGACCCGCCTGCTCGCTGCTACGAAAAAGCTGCTCAGCTTGGCATCAACCCTGACTATTTGACAGAAGTAATGATTACGCATTGCCACGAAGACCATATTGAGGGCTTCAGCGGACTTTTGCAGCGCAAAATCGACCGCAAAGAGCGCTTGGTATTGCTTAGCACGCCGCCCATCTACACGCAGCTTAAAGCAATTTTCAATCCAGTGTTTGGCAGCGACATTTCTGCACATATTGATTTCAAAGATCTGACCGACCGCCACATCTCGGAAAACTACTACGGTTGCTGTATTGACATTCGGGAAAATTACCATCCGATTCCAACCTTTGGGCTGCGTCTTAGTTACAATGGTCGCACCATCGGCATCTCTGGCGATGTGCTCTACTCACGCCGACTTTTGGAAGCACGCTTGAAAAATGGCTCTATTGACCAAGAGCAATATGAAAAACTTTCGCCGCAATGGTTTGCAAACTGCGAAATTCTGCTGCACGACACAACGGTTTCGCGCGACCCTGTGCATACAGACTTGGAAGACGTAGAGGAATTGGCGCAAGACATTCCACACGTGAAGACCTTTGGCTATCACTTTGGCGTACGCTTTGAGTCTGACTATGTCAAGCCGACACAATTTGGCGACCGCTTCTAACCTACTTCCGCCTCAGTGCTCTGCTGCTAAATCAGCCAAATCGTCCGTTTCCAAATAGCCAATTTTCTTGCGTCCGCCGCTTTTGTTTTGCGAATACTCTATCTTCAAACAAGGCAAGCTTTGACTTGCCCCTAACTTTAACCTTTACTGCTATGACGAAGTTTGGTGAAATCTTACGCGCAAAAAAGTTGAAGATTGCTCAGGTGAGCGAATTGACTGGGTTGTCCGAATCCTATCTCAACGAATTGGTCAATCGCTCTGTTGAGAATCTCACGGTCAAAGAAGCCGTTGCGCTGGCGCATGCGGTTGAGATGTCGGCTGATGAGTTTATGAAGCAGGTCAAGCCGTCACTCATCAAGACCCCGCCACCGCTTCGCTCACAAGCAGCACAGCAAAGTGGCACAGATGAAACGCCACGCCGACCGCAAAGCCTTAGCAACCGGGCGTAACTTGGCACTAAGCTCTCTGCTTTGCGTCGGAACTGCAAGGAGAGCTTTCTATGTTTGGCACTGAAATTTTGTTTTCTGCAACCCTTTGGCAATTCTGCAAGGAGCGTGTAGTATGAATCCCAAGAAATCTAAAGCGCTGCTGGTGGTCGCTGCCCTGTATATTGTCTCGCAGGTCCTGCTTTTTCTCACCGTTGGCAAAGACCTCGAGCTGATTTTGCTCTCGCTCGGCATTTTTCTTGCCATCGTAGTTAGCATTTTTGCGATTGATTTTAGCAACCTGCAAATCGGTCGCCCAATTGTCGAGAGCGTCTCTATGCGCCGTGCCCGTCAGCCCAAAGAAGTTCAAGAGCGAATGCTTCGTGAAGGCTACAAAATTGATGAGGAGTTTTTGCGTCCCAAGCGCTTTACGCTTTACGATAAGCCTTCCTTGAAACCTAAGCCTGCCCCTGTTACACCAGTTGAGCCGATTAATGGCACGGCTGAGGCAGAACTTTCGCCGATTGAAAAGTTTGAGAAAGCACTGCTCAGTCAAGCCCCAATGTTTGGTGGACTGGAAAAACTGCGTGACACGGTCAACTCAATGGAAGAGACGCGCTTGCTCTTGATGCTCAAGCGAATGGGATACAAAGACATCACGGTTGAGCAGGTGCGCATTTCAATTGAGAAACTTATCGCCAAAGCCAACACGCCAGAAGAAAGCACCCCTGAGACGAATTACCGTCCTAAAATCTCACTCAATACGGCAGATTTCTATGATTACATCAAACGCTGTATGAGCGGTAACGATCAAGAATCGCTTCGTCAAGGGCCGCCACCAATTATGGGCATGGAAATTTTGTCTCAAATTTCGCTGTCGCAGAATGGCGAGATTTCGCCACGCACATTAGCCCGCATGCGCGGCGTGCGACATGGCGGTGGTGTCAAGAAGTGTCAGCGCTGCCAGTTCTATGACGCTACTAATTCTATTTGCAATGCGATTTCCCTGCCTGTCGAACCGACGGACGTGTGCGACAACTGGACAGCCAATGCCGCTTACAGCGAATTTGAGTTTCGCCGTTAAACGTGCAATCGCTTCCTTTCCTCAGCAAGGCAAAAGTTAAACTTTACGCTCGGCTTCACGACAAGAAAATCCGTGATGCGGAGCGACTTTTTTTAGCTGAAGGCGAGCGCACAGTTCGGCAGCTTTTGCAGACCCTACCCAACCCCGATATGCTGGTTGCACTCTGCTTTAATGCAGCGCACTTGCCTGATACTGCTACCTTCTCGCCCTACCGACCGAAGCTGTTTTTGCTTTCTGCACACGATTTTGCTCGCCTTGCAGAGACACAAGAGCCTCAGCCTATTCTTGGCATTTTTCGCCAACCTTGCTTTACGATGGAGTCACTTCAGCTTCTTTCACACTCCTGCGCTTCCCGTTTGGTGATAGCTCTAAATGGTGTGCAAGATGCTGGCAATGTTGGCACGATTGTGCGCACCGCTGCTTGGTTTAATGTCCATGCGTTGCTGAGCGATACACAAACGGCTGATTTCTTTAGTCCGAAGGTCGTGCGTGCCAGCGCTGGCAGCTTGTTTGCGATGCCACTGGTTCGCAGCACGCACTTTCTGCAAGATTTGCATGCGCTCCAGCGGCTGGGCTATACGCTCTACGCTACCGTGCCGTCTGGCAAAGCTCTCTCTTCGCTTCACTTTTCTCCGCAAAGCCTTGTCATCATCGGTAGCGAAGCCAGCGGCATTGCGCCTGAGGTGCTGCAACTAGCTGACCAGACCATTTCCATTCGTGGTAACTGGCGCGCTGTCGAGTCGCTGAATGCGGCGGTGGCAGCTGGGATTATCATTGCTCGCTTTGCTGAGGCACTGGGGCTTCTCACTGCTTCCTCGTCTTAATCGACTGTTGGGCGTCCGATGCTGTAATACTCAAAGCCCATTTGCTTCATCTTGTGTGGGTCATAGACGTTTCGTCCATCGAAGATAAGCTTGCTACGCAAGTAGGCATGCATTTTGGCAAAATCTGGGTTTCGGAATTCATTCCACTCCGTTACAATCACCAGCGCATCGGCATCAACCAGTGCATCGTAGCATTTGGCTACAAAAGTGATTTTGCCCTCATAGAGCTTGCGCACATTATCCATCGCTTCGGGGTCAAATGCGGCAATGCTGGCGCCACGCTTTAAGAGTTCTTCAATGATAACCAGCGACGGCGCTTCACGAATGTCATCTGTATTTGGCTTAAAGGAAAGTCCCCACAAGGCAAATTTTTTGCCCCTGACATTTTCTGCTCCACCAAAGCGCCGGTCAATTTTTTCAACTAAAATGCGCTTTTGTGCCTCATTGACGGCTTCGACGGATTTTAGAATCTTAAAGTCGTAGCCGTGTTCTTCTGCGGTCTTGATGATTGCCTTGACATCTTTCGGGAAGCAACTGCCGCCGTAACCTGTGCCGGCGTAGAGAAATTGCTTGCCAATGCGCGAGTCGGTGCCAATGCCGCGCCGCACATAGTCAACATTTGCTCCTACACGGTCGCAGATGTTAGAAATCTCGTTCATAAAGGAGACCCGAAGTGCAAGCATTGCATTCGCTGCGTATTTCGTCAGCTCGGCACTGCGCTCGTCCATTACCAGAATTGGATTACCTTGCCGCACAAAAGGCTCATAGAGCTGTTTCATTATGGCAATTGCTCGCTCTGATGAACTGCCAATGACCACGCGCTCCGGTTTTAGGAAGTCTTCGACTGCCACGCCTTCACGCAAAAACTCAGGGTTGCTTACTACGTCAAATTCGCTTTTCGCATATTGGGCCACGATACTGCGTACTTTTTCTGCCGTGCCTACTGGTACAGTGGACTTACACACGATGATTTTGTAGGACTTCACGAGCTTACCAATCTCTTCGGCAGCTTGCAGCACATACCTCAGGTCAGCCGAGCCATCTTCGCCCTGCGGTGTGGGCAGCGCAAGGAAAATTAGCTCAGCGTGGTCAACTGCCTCAGCAAGGTGCGTGGTGAATCTTAGTCGTCCTTCGCGCAGGTTGCGCTTGAAGAGCACCTCCAAGCCGGGTTCAAAAATTGTCAGCTCTCCACTCGAGAGGCGCTTGACTTTTTCTTCCACGATATCAACGCAGATAACGTCGTTACCCGTCTCTGCAAAGCAAGTTCCTGCCACGAGCCCCACATAGCCCGTGCCAACGATTGCAATTCTGAACATTGATGCTCCGTCTAAGTTTTTGAGGGCGCAAAGTTACGAAATTCTACTGTGCTCTTCAGCACTTCTTTCGGAGAGAGTACTGAGAGCCTGCATCATCGCCCGAAGTAAGTCCAGCTCAGCGTCAGCGTAAAGAAGGTCAGTGCAATGGCAAAGACACCATACCATCGTTTATACTCGTTTGGTGAGCAAGGGTATGCCAGCGGTCGGATGAACTTAGCAAGGTAGAACATCGTCGCAGCAAACTGCACCAGATAGAGCAGCAACTTTACCACTGTCCACACTGACCACCCAGCAAAGAACTGTGCCAGTGCCACCCCTGAGACAAACACGCCAAAGAAAGCGACATCTACCAGCTTTACCTCCAAGCGGATATATGCGCGCAGCAATTCAGCGTCCCGTGCGCCTGCGCTTTCATCAGTTAGCCGCGGCTCTAAGATGCGAACCACCAAGAGCGATGCGGCTACAGCTCCCAACCAGAGGGCAAAACAAACGACATGCACCAGTAGCAGTGCAGCATGCAGTCCTGCAGACATGACAGAGTAATCTTAAAGGCTAATCAATGCAGTTTGCCACTTCGAACTTGCGCTACCAAACCGAAGATTTTTAGGTTGCAGTGCATTTCGTATCTTTGCTGCCAATTTCACCAAAATCGCATCGCTTGGAAAACGCCACTTGCAATGCAAAATACTTTTCAGGCACTTCTTAGAAAACTTCCTGAAGCCACACTTCGCAAAGCCAAAGAATACGGTTTTTCTGACCTTCAACTTGCGCATATTTTCTCGGTCTCCCAAGCCGACATCCGCCAGCTTAGGGAGTATTACGGCATTGAGCCTGTCTATAAAACCGTTGACACATGTGCAGCCGAATTTGAAGCCCAAACTCCCTACTTTTATTCCACATATGAGGAGGAAAATGAATCCAAGCCCTCCAAGAAAAAGAAAATCATCATCTTAGGTGGCGGACCTAACCGCATCGGTCAAGGCATTGAGTTCGACTATTGCTGCGTGCAGGCTGTCTTTGCGCTCAAAGAAGCGGGCTATGAAACAATTATGATTAACTGCAATCCTGAAACTGTCTCAACAGATTACGATGTTGCCGACAAGCTTTACTTCGAGCCGCTAACTTTTGAAGACACGATGAACATCATTGAACACGAACAGCCTGTTGGCATTATTGTCAGCTTCGGTGGACAAACCCCTTTGCGGCTGACCACGCAACTGGCTCGTGCCGGCGTTCATATTTTAGGCACTTCGCCTGAAAGCATTGATATCGCTGAAGACCGCGAAAAGTTTGGCAAGTTGCTCGATGAGCTGGGTATTCCCCACCCTGCATATGGGGTTGCTTCCTCGTTTGAAGAAGCGCGACTTATCACAGAGCTGATTGGCTATCCAGTGCTGGTGCGTCCAAGTTATGTCTTAGGCGGGCGTGCGATGCAAATCATCTACAACGATGATTCTCTTAGGCGCTACATTGATGAAGCTTTGCAAGTTTCCGAAGAGCACCCTTTGCTGATTGACAAGTTCTTAGAACACGCCACTGAGTTTGATGTAGATGCAATTGCCGACGGAAAAGATTGCGTTGTAGCTGGGATTCTGCAGCATGTGGAAGCGGCTGGCGTGCACAGTGGCGACTCCACCTCTATCCTGCCTCCGCTCAATGTTTCCAAGCATGTGATAAAAACTATCAAGGAATACACACGCAGACTTGCAAAGGCATTGCGCGTGGTGGGCCTAATGAATGTGCAGTTTGCCGTGCAAGGTGAAGGCAAAGATGCGAAAGTTTTCGTGCTGGAGGTTAATCCGCGCGCCAGCCGCACCGTGCCGTTTGTAGCAAAAGCAACGGGTATGCCTCTTGTTAAAGCGGCCTGTCTTTTGATGGTGGGCGAAAAGCTCTCTAAGCTGAAAAAGAAGTTAGACCTTGAAGATTGTGACGACCTTGATTTGCCTTACATCTGCATCAAAGAGCCTGTTTTCCCCTTCTCGAAGTTCTTAAAATCAGGTGTCTATCTTGGCCCTGAAATGCGCTCCACGGGCGAGGTAATGAGTTTTGCCAAAACTTTCGGTGAAGCCTTTACCAAATCTGCACTGGCTGCAGGTAGCAAGCTGCCTACCAGTGGTACGGTTTTCGTGAGCGTCAATGATGCGCACAAGACGACCCATACTGCTGCAATTGTACGCCGCTACTATGACATTGGCTTCGATCTTATTGCCACTAGTGGCACTGCTGAATTTTTACGCAACTATGGATTGGAATGTAAAACCGTCTACAAAGTGGGTGAGGGGCGACCCAACATTTTTGACATTATTCGTATGGGACGGGTGCAGTTTGTCATCAATACACCGCTTGGCGAAAAAGCACGCTATGATGAAGAAGCCATCGGCACCGCTTCAATTCTCTCTGGCGTCCCATATGCGACCACGATTGAAGCCGCCGAAGCCGCTATTGCTGGCATTGAGCAGTTGCGCAAAGAAAAGTTTGGCGTCAAAAGCCTGCAAGAGTATCTCACCTATCGCAAAAAGCGTAAGAAGAAAAAGAAGTCCTAAGCCTTACTGTGCCTAAAGTCCACTACAAAGGCAGCGCAATCACCCCTCAGAAAAGACTCGGGCAAAACTTCTTGGTCGATGATAATTTGGCACGCAAAATCGTGGAAACCGCCCATTTATCTCGTGATGACCGTGTGCTTGAAATCGGTCCTGGTTTTGGTAGCCTGACTAAATATCTTGCCGAGCGACTTCCCCACTTTCTGGCTGTTGAAAAAGACCACACCCTTGCTGCTTTTATTCGCACGCATTACGCCCAAGTTCAACTCATAGAAGGCGACTTTCTGGATGTGTCTCTGGCTGCGCTATCACCCGACAAAAAGCTCAAGGTGCTGGGTAATATTCCTTACGCTATCACCTCACCGATTCTTTTCAAATTGCTTGATGAGCGTGCTGTGATTGAATCTGCAACGCTTATGGTGCAAGAGGAAGTGGCAAGGCGGCTTTTGGCAAAACCGTGCACCAAAGCGTATGGTATTTTGGCTGTGCAGTGCCAAGCGTTTGCCGACCTGCAGTATTGCTTCAAGGTGAAGCGTCGTGCTTTTAAGCCAATGCCAAATGTCGACAGCGCTGTGGTTCACTTCATTATGCGCCCCGACACAGGTATCCAGAACGAAGCCAAGTTTCGCCAGCTTGTGCGTGCCGCTTTTAGAATGCGGCGAAAAACCTTAGAGAACAATTTGAAAGATCTCTTTGACCTTCGCTACACCACCTTCAACTTAAAGCGACGCGCCGAAGAGCTGAGCGTTGCAGAGTTTATCCAACTTTCCGAAGAAGTAGAAGCATTAACCCCGCCCGCTCAGACAACTTTCGCTGCTAAACCTGAGCACCAAGACGATTGACTATGTCTCTTGCCCTTCAAAGGAGCAGACGCTATGTCCTGCGACCAGCACTCGGGGCAGAGTTAGCCATGTGCCCCGCGCCTCTACTACACCCTATCGATTCTATGCACTGGTCGCTTGTTACTGGCACGCTCTTTGCTCTAAATGTAGGGAGCGACAATGCGGTGCACTCAAGTTCTTCTGCACCGACTCGAAATGGTTCTTTTGATGTTCTCAATGTTCCTTTTAGGCGTATTTTCTGCATAGTGCTGCAGAAGTTTCTACAGCGCTCACAGCGTTTTAACCAACTTAACCAAATGGAGGCTAAACATGGCAACAGAAAAATTCCAGTTCTCGCCGACGGTTACAGATGCCAATTTTCTGATAGAGATTTATGAAACAGTAGGCACGGCGATATGCGTTACCGATGAACACGGTCGCTATGTGGAGGTTAATAAAGCCTACTGCGAGCTTTATGGCTATACGCGTGAAGAGCTGATTGGTAAATCTTTCACAATGGTGCTACCTGAATCTATGCGTGAGATAGGTCAGCAGATTCACGACGCTTTTATTGCAGGGGCACCAGAGATGCCAGCCGAGTGGCAAGTGGTTCGCCGCGATGGAAAGCTGCTTGATGTGTATGTTGTGCCAACCTTGATGATTCGAAAAGATGGCACGCGCTGCAAAGTTACTGCCGTCACCGACATTACGGAGTATAAGAAGATGAAGGAGTTTCTTCGCAGTGCAGGCGAAAAGGCAAGCGAAAAAGTCGAATCCACAAAAGCGTAACTCTCTCCTTTCTGCGAAAAAGGCTTGCGTTAGCCGCAAGCCTTTTTTGTTCATTGCCACATTGTAGTGCTATGCATCTTTAACTTCCTCACCGCTGCGGCTCACTCAATCGTGTATTCAATCAAGATTTGCTGGTCATCGTTTTCTCGAACTTTGCGGAAGTGCGAGCGAGAGAAAATCTTTTGTATGCACTCCTGAATTGCATTGATGGGCAGTGGGGCACGCAAAATTTGCACATCACTGGCGTATCCATCAGGTTGAATTAGCAGTCGCAGTTGCAGCGTGCCCTTTGCATCAGACAGTTTCAGCTCTGCACATGCTGCTTGTAGGCAAGCTAAAATGAACCGCTCTTGCGACTTCAAGGTGCGGATGACGTCTTCTTCGTCGCGCTGGCCGCGGCTGATACGTGCGCCATCGTAATGCCCACGCAGCGTTAGGCGTACTGTGCTGCTATCTTTTTGTGCCAGCGCTTGTTCAACATCGAGCAGTAGAAGTAGCAGCAAACATGCAGAGCAAAGGCTTGTCATTTTTTAGCATCCGTTTAAGAATTTATCCCAGCGAAAACTTTCACGCTGTAAGTGTCCTGTGCGTGCTACTTCTTCAGCTTTGTCCATTAGGAAAGTTGTCATTGTCTGAACAATCCATGTGTAATTATCGTGCCCAACGGAGTGGTAATCGGCATCGGGCGCAGGGTTCATATAGTCAATTGCGTAGGGCACGCCGTCTCGCACTGCAAATTCAATCGTGTTGAGGTCATAGCCCAGCGCTTCACAGATGGCGATGGAGTATTTTTCCAGCGTTTTGCGCATTTCCTCAGATGGCGTGAAATTGGCTTGATAGCGCAGGTGATGGGGATTACGCGGTTCGTAGGGCATAATGTGCACATGCTTTTTACCGACGCAGTAGCAGCGGTAGTATTCTTCAAACTCAATTCCCTCTTGCATCACCATACAGATTGTTCCTGTCTGATTGTATTTCTCGAAGAATTCTTGCGGGCTGTGGATTTTATAGACATGCTTCCAGCCACCACCGTCAAAAGGCTTGAGCCACAGCGGGAAACCGACATAGTCGAAGCACTCTTGCCAGTTGAGTGGGTAAATCAAATTGCGCATGGACTCGGAGGTAGTATTTGGTGGGTGCTCATTGCTTGGCAAGACCACCGTTTTCGGCACGGGAATTCCCATTCGTGTTGCCAGTGAGTAGTTGAAGAATTTATCGTCGGCGCTCCACCAGAATGGGTTATTGACCACATATGTGCCACTTAGCACGGCGTTTTTTAGGTAAGCGCGGTAGAAGTCAATTTCGTGCGAAATGCGGTCTAAAATGATGGTGTAAGGGCACGGCTCAGCCATTTTAATTCCCCCGATTTTGATGAACTCCGCTACGATTGGACGCTTTTGTGCCTCTGCTTCACGGTTGATGTTTGCAATCAAGCCCTCGGGGAAAGAATTCTCTTGGCCGCGCAGAATACCGATGCGCAGCGGTTCGCTGAACTTGCGTGGCGCCGCCATCGCTTCAGTGGACTGGCTTACTGTCCCATCTGTTCGGCTAGTGTGCGCTTTTTTCCCTTTTGGCATAGCGTTGGTTTCTGGTTGAATTTGCAGTAAAAAGCGGCGCAAATTATGAAAAGTTTAGATTCTCTGATTTCCTTCATAGACCCTGAAACTTTTGAGGTCAGCTCTCCGTTTTGACTGACCGCAAGTCATTTTCTAACTCAAAGTCATTTAACCGCATACCAATGTCAAAGTTAGCGCGAGTTTGGGTAGTGCTGTGCTTAATAAGCATCTGCGTGCATAGTGCTGCACCTGCACAAGTGCGTCGTCTATCGCTTGATGACGCAGTTGCTCTGGCAATGGAGTATAACCGAGAGCTGCGGGTTGCAAAGTTAGAACAAGCCAAAGCGGAGCAATCGGTGCGAGAAGCATGGGGCAATGTGTATCCTTCACTGACGCTCACGGGACAGTTTGCACATAGTTTCCGTAACACCAACTTTTTCATCTTTCCCGCAGGATTCGGCTTGCCGCCCGGCGCACCTGCCAGCGGCGCTGGTAGCAACGCTCCGACGCAGATTGTTGCTACAGGCATTAACAACATTAACGCCACGCTGCAGTTTACGCAGCCAATTTATCGTGGCGCTATTTTCGCGGGTATTCGCGCTTCTACGGTTGTTGATGCTATCAGCGATGAATCTTTTATTGCGGCGCGCGCCAATACGGTTACCGATGTCAAAAAAGCCTACTATGATGTGCTCATTGCACAAGAATCCGCTAAGCTGATTGAGCAAAGCATTGCTCGCAATGAACAAGCCCTGCAAGACGTGCGCTTGCTTTATCGTCAAGGCTTAGCAGCAGACATTGATACCTTGCGCGCTTACCTTGCCGTCGAAAACTTGCGACCGCAGCTTATCAAAGCACAAAATGCCGTAGAGACTGCCAAAACTATGCTCAAAGTTAAAATCGGTCTGCCCACCAGCGAGGAACTGGAACTGACCGATGCTCTCCGTGCCCAGAATTTGATTCCAACGCCTTCTTTTGCTGATGCATACACAGAAGCCCTGAAAAATCGCCCTGAGGTGCGGCAATTGGAGCTACAGGAGCGCGCCAACACCGAGCAAATCGCAGCCGAGTTTTCCAATATGCTGCCTACCTTAGACCTCTTTGCACAGGCTCAGGTGCTGACCTTGCAAAACAATTTCAACATTGGCTCTTACCAATGGGGCACCAACTTGGCAGCTGGGTTGCAGCTTTCCGTGCCCATCTTCTCAGGCTTCCGCAACGATGCCCGTCTGCAGCGCGCCGAGCTTGAACGCAAACAAACCCAAGCCCGTCTGGAAAACCTGCAAGAACTTATCCGCTCAGAAGTGCTGGTGGCACTGGCTAACTTAGATGAAGCTAAAAAGCGAATTGCCGTGCAAGCTACCACCGTGCAATCTGCAGAACGCAGCTATGCCATCACGCGCAGCCGCCGTCAGCAAGGCATTGGCTCGCAGCTGGAACTGACTGATGCAGAGCTGGCGCTCAATCAAGCCAAAGTCAACTACCTGCAAGCCGTCTATGATTACCTCATCGCCAAAGCCAACTTGGAGAAAGTCTTAGGGCGTGCTGGACGCTTAGACATAAAGCCATAGCCTGCTTTGCACATAGAGCGTAACGCATAGTGCGGCTCAGGGTTGTTTGCCAAAGAGAGCAAGGCGTTCTTTTTCACCATGCTTTTGGAAATGGTAGTACTTTTTGTATCTTCCGAACTGCCACCCCCTCGCACATGTTGCTTTTGAAGTAGTAAAGTGGAGGAGTAGTATGAATCAGCCCTGCTCTCTTGATCGCCTTCGCTCAGACGTCCTGCAACTTTTTGACGCCGTCTGGTCTGCGAAGTCTTCTACCTTTTCTGAGACTTCGATTTTTCAGAAACTCCAAATGCAGGCTTTAATTGAGCGTATCGCAGACGAGACCTACTTGCGCTTCCTCTATGATTCTCTAAGGCAGCAGCAAGAGCAGTTGCGAAAGTAGCCTCTTGGCGCTTATATGTTGTTTGACTCTTAGCTCTTTTGCTCTTGCTACTCTCCTCACACCCAAAGCAGAATGGCTGTGCTATAGCGCAGTAATGAACTTTCTGCTTAGTTCCCCGCCTCTGGAGACTTTGCCTACTTTGTGCAGCGTCTCGCTATGTATATTTGTTAAAAGGCTGATATGAGCATCATCATTCACAAGGCTCGGATTATTAATCCAGCGGAGTCTTTAGACAAGGTGGGCACGCTTCAGGTTTCTGAGGATGGCATGCTTGAAGCAATGTGGTTTGGTGAAGATGCGCTGTCACTTTCTCCTTCGCTCTTTGCTTCTCACACGGTAATTGACTTTTCTGATGGGATTGTGGCGTCAGGCTTATTTGATATGCATTGCCACTTTCGTGAGCCGGGCTTCGAATACAAGGAAACAATTGAGACGGGTGTGCGCTCTGCACTGGCAGGCGGCTTTACGGGTGTAGCGGTTATGCCTAATACCGAACCACCGATTGACAATGCGGCTGTGGTGGCGTTCATCAAGTCTCGTGCCGCTAAGCTGCCCATTGACCTTGAAGTGATTGGGGCTATCACAGTTGGACGCAAGGGCGAGCGCATTGCACCCTTTGGTGAACTGGCTGAGGCTGGCGTGCGTGCGCTCTCCGACGATGGGGCTCCCGTGATGAACTCACGCGTGATGCGTCTGGCATTTGAATACGCATCTCAGTTCAATTTGCTGCTGATTCAGCATTGTGAAGATACAGCGCTTTCACACGGTGGCGTTATGAACGAAAGCCTGTATGCTTCGCTGCTTGGCTTGCGTGGCATTCCTTCTATTGCTGAGTCAATCGTGCTGTCTCGTGATTTACAGCTTTTGCGCTATTTGCTGGCGCAGAAATCAGGTGCCATGCCTTTTGTGCCACGCTATCACGTGGCGCATATCAGCACCAAAGAAGCGGTTGAGCTTGTGCGGCGTGCAAAGGCTGAAGGTCTGCCTGTCACGGCAGAAGTGACACCGCACCACTTTACACTTTCGGACAAAGATGTTTTTGAATCAGGCTATGATGGCAATTTCCGAATGAATCCGCCCTTGCGCAGCGAGCACGACCGTCAAGCCATTTTAGACGCAATTGCAGATGGCACGATTGATGCGATTGCAACTGACCATGCGCCACACGCCTGTCACGAAAAAGAGTGTGGCATTTCGCAGGCTGCATTTGGTATTGTCGGACTTGAAACCTCTGTTGGTTTGACTTTTACAGAACTGGTGCACACTGGACGGATTTCTGCCTATCGCGCCATTGAACTGCTCTCTACTGCGCCACGTCGTATTTTAGGCTTGCCTCCTCTTCGCTTTGAAGTTGGTAAGCTCTTAAACGCCACGCTCATCGCTCCATCAATGGAATGGATAGTTGAGCCGTCTCAATTTTCAAGCAAGTCCAAGAACTCACCTTTTGCACATCGCATTCTGCGCGGTAAAGCGATTGGCATAATTCACAAAGGCAAAGTAATTTTGCCCAGTATAGTTATGCGCTCAACTTAGGCTTTTTTCATCGCAATGAATCGCACGCTTTCCAAATATGTAACGCTGCTGCGGCAGAATGATTTTAAGGCTACCAAGCCTCGCATTCGCATTCTTGAAATTCTCGACCGCGCCCAAAAGCCCCTTACTGCTGCTGAAATTCACTCTCAGCTTTCGCGCTACAAGATTGACCTTGCAACGGTGTATCGCTCGCTCAATAAACTTGCCGATGCTGGCATTGCCACACGCGTAGAACTGGGCGATGAATTCACCCGTTTCGAGCTATCTCGCTCGCCAGTGCATCATCATCATATTGTTTGCATAGATTGTGGCACAGTCAAGGAAATTGACCTTTGCAACTTAGATGCGATTGCTAGTGACATTTCTCGTGCCACAGGCTTTACACACATTGAGCATCAAGTTGTCTTTCGTGGCTACTGTGCGTCCTGTGCCACTCATCATCAGGATTTGCAGCCCTCGTGAAGTCCTCGCTTTTGATTGGCACACGTTCCAGTCCGCTTGCGCTCTGGCAGGCTGAGTTTGTGCGTGCAGAGCTTCATGCACGCTTTCCGCATCTTCAAATCGAACTCTATCCTATCAAAACGACTGGCGACAAACTTCTCGACTCCCCTCTTTCCAAAATTGGCGACAAAGGTCTTTTTACGCGCGATATTGAACAGGCTTTGCTTTCTGGCGAAATTGACCTTGCTGTCCACAGCCTCAAGGATTTACCCACTCAGCTACCAGATGGACTCACGATTGCAGCTGTAACGGCAAGAGAAGCCACGCACGATGTTTTGATTTCTAATGCTGGCTATACGATTGATACGCTTCCGCCCGCTGCCTGTGTGGCTACAGGTAGTCTAAGACGACGGGCGCAACTGCTGGCTCGACGTCCTGACCTGAGAATCGCAGAAATGCGGGGCAATCTTCACACACGCCTCCGCAAGTTTGATGAGTGCAATGCGTTGCCCTTACATCACCCAGCGCACTTGGACGCAATGGTCTTAGCCTTTGCTGGCGTACATCGGCTTGGGTTAGACCACCGCATTTCCGAACATATTTCGCTCGACCTACTCCTGCCAGCCGTTGGACAAGGCACACTTGCCTTAGAGACGCGGCACGACGATTCAGAAACCCTTGCCCTTGTGCGCCCCCTCAACGATATGCCCACTTTTCTTTGCATCACCGCTGAACGCAGTTTTTTGCGCTACTTGGAAGGCGGTTGTCAAATTCCGATTGGTGCGCTGGCAACTTTGCAAGGGGCAACCCTTTCGCTTTCTGCCTTTATTGGCGCTCTAAATGGGCAGCCTTTCGTGCGCAACCAGCTCTCAGAGGTTGGTTTCTTGGAGCCACTCTCCTCTCAGGTTGCACGTGCAGAGGCGCTTGGGGTTCATCTGGCAGAACAGATGCTGGCTGCAGGCGGACGCGAAATTCTCTCCTCTATTCGCGCATCCAGTTCACAACACTGATTTTACTGACTTAGCGCAGTTTCTATCATCACCCTATAGGCATTTGGTTTTTCAACCAAGCCTCCCACGACTGCAACAGGCAGGCTTGGCTCGGTTATGCTTTTCAGATGCCGCACAAATTCCGAGACGCGCTGCGCTTCGGTTTGCAAAATGGTCTCTGCCGTGCTACTCCCTTGCTCAGCCAGTTTGATGATGTCTTCTGCCAGTTTTTGCACGGGAAAGTTTTCTTCATAGACTTTTCTTAGTGTGCTTTCTCGACTTTTGAAATGCTTTCGCATTGCATTTTGGAAGACTTCATCTACAAAGAAGCCATCGAGCAAGCGTAGATACTTTTCCAGTGCAGCGATGCCGATTGCCCAACCGCTGCCTGCATCACCAATCCACCGACCATAGCCACCGATGCGCACGGTGCGGCGGCCTACTCTTGCAGCAAAGACGGAGCCAGTGCCCAACATCACCACTATTCCATCTTGATTTGGGAAAGACCGTTCCAATTGCAGTTCCCAATCACTTACGACCCTTAGTGCCTTGCCTCTCAGGGCTTTCGTTGAAGCAAGGGTATGCGTCAGCGCATGCTGCGCGCTTTTGTCGGACAGCCCTGCTAGTCCAATCAGCACCGAATGGGTCTTTTGCAGCTCAGGCAGGGTGGCAATTGTCTTTGCAAGTTGCTTTGCGCTAAAAAGATGCGCGTTGAAGTTTCCTCGAATGCGCCGCACCAGTTGCCACTTGCCTGCTTGGGTGATTTGCCAAATTTTAAGGCTTGTGCCTCCGCCGTCTAAGACGAGCATTTGTGCTGGAATTCAGCATCTTTTCTTTTTTAGGCTGCACTTAGGACTGACGCAGTGCTCGCAATTGTGCTAAACGATTGCCGCTATATAGCTTGCGATTGAAGGTATTGCCTTTGCACGGATTTGAAAGGTCTTCTCGCTGCGGAATCGGCTCACCGTATAGGTCGCAGGTGTGTGTGGCACCGTTGTAGTTGGTGCAATATGGACACGCTGCAGCAATGTGAATATGTGCAATCAGCTTGCCACTGGTGTCGCGCATCGCCTCTTTTGCCCACTGTGGCGCAGGGGAGTGCTCAATGCTGAATGCTTGAGTGCTTACTTGCGATTGCTCAAGCGTGGCTGAACTGCGGCGGGAAAACTGGAACATTTTGATACAACTGTTTTGTTTACTACTCTACCTCGAAGCGAATGTAGCGCTTTTTTCTGTAGCGCGCAACTGCTCGTGCTTGCTTTTCTCCTACTCTTCTCCCAGAAAGCGCACTCTTAGCGACGTTGCGTATATTGAGACCTATGCCAGTTTTGCCCAGAGCTATGCGTATCTGCTCCGTTTTTTCACTGCTTCTCTTCTGTGCTTTTCTTTTCCCTACTTTGGCGCAGTCTCAAGATTCACAGAACAGAGATATTCTCTTGCTTTTGCAAGAAGGCATCCATCGTTTGAACCAGAAAGAGTATGAGGCTGCAATTAACTTTTTTAACGAGGCCCTTAAGCTTAGTCCGAACAACACCATTGCGCTCATCAACCGTGGGATTGCCGAGGCTAGATTAGGTCAGTTTCGTGCAGCGATTTTAAGCTACACTGCTGCGCTAAACATTGATTCAAGTGAGTTTCGCGCCTACTACAATCGCGGTCGAGCCTATATGGACATTCAGGATTATGCCCGCGCACTCAGCGATTTTAGTCAAGCCATTCGGCTTGATAGTGGCTACGCAAATGCATACATCAATCGCGCAAATGCCCGTATGCAGCTCGGCGACTCTACAGGCGCCTATCAGGACTATATTCAAGCGGCAAAGCTCGGCTCTACTAAATCACGCGAGTTCTTGAAAGCACGAGGTATCGACTGGGAAAAAGCAAAGTAGCTTATTTGTTCCCCCTCTCCTTGCCAAGAGAGGGGTCAGAGTGCAGGACGGTTAGTCGTCAAGCCCCCTACTTCATCAACACCATTTTCCGACTCTCCACATACTGCCCTCGCCCAGACACTGCTTCAAGACGATAAATGTATATCCCACCACTTAACCCACTTGCCACAAACCGCACCTCATAGCGCCCTGCTTCCCTACGCCCCTCTACTAATCTTGCCACCTCTCGCCCCAATAGGTCATACACCGCTAGCCGCACCTCCGCTGGCTCAGGCACTTCAAACGCAATCACCGTGCCCGGATTGAACGGATTCGGATAATTCTGCTCCAAGCGAAACTCCCGACTGACCCGCCGACCTAGCACCTCCACCCGCCACCCATACTCATGCACCGTGCCGTCAAAATCCACCGACCGCAACTGATACACATACCGCTCCCCTTCCCGCACTTGCTCATCCAAGTAGCGATACGCCCGCCCCAGTGGCGTGGTGCCTGCACCTTGCAGCGCCGCTTGCTCTCGGTAGTGCGCCACCACCTCACCGTTGCGCAACAGAATGAAACCCGCATTATTCAGCTCCGATGCCGTCTTCCAGCGCAACTCCACACCCAAACCCGTCGCCTTGCCCACAAACTCCACTAACTCCACAGGCAACGGATTGTCCGATACATTTACCGTGCCCAGCGCTACATAAAAGTTTGGGTTCGTCGTCGTGATGGTCTCCGTAAATGGGTCTGATGTAATCGGGTTCGGCACGCTTGAAACTGAGCCACCTCGGTTGAGCCACTGGAACGGAGTGCTGCCTTGAAGAATGGTTGCCACACGTGTATTCGGTGGATTCAAGGCACCATCGTCTGTATTGACTTGCACGGTTGCCTGCGTTACATCTAGGTTGGATGTTCCTGTGTTGGTGAATTGATAGTGGCGCAGCTGTGAGACGCCTTGCAACGGGGATTGGTAGGCACTGGACACAGTGCTACCGGGTTGTGGGATGAGTTGTCCCAACAGCGCAGCGCCACTGGCGGCGGCTTGGGCTTGCAGCGTTACGGGGCGATAGAGTGCGGCATCGCCGAGGGGGTAGAGATAGCTGCCTGAGACAGTGGAGATAGCTCGTTCGATGCGTCCGTTGATATGCCCTGAGGTGCGGACGACGGAGCTGGGTGCAGCGTTGGTCACTCGCACGGTATCAGTAGCGTCGACGGTTACAATGCCGCCTGAAAGCGTCAGGGTGTTGCCCACTACGGCGCTACCGCCTGAGAGGTTTTTATTCAAGCCGCTAATGACAAGGTTGTGATACTGCACATTGGGCGCAAAGGTGCTCGTGCCATTGCGCGGCGTGATGGCTTGCGCCGCAACATTGTTGCTATACTCTATCGTGCCGCTGGTATTAATGCTTGTTAAGTTCCAGCCGCCAATTGGGCCTCCAGTTGCTGGTGCTTCTTCTCCGTAGAAAAGCGTTACGTCTGGTGGCGCTCCTCCGCTTGGATAGGTATCTTGCCCCGTTCCTAAACCGTGCACATCATTTACCAGAATCCTACCGTTTGGTCCCATACTGAGGAAGGTTACGCCAGAGCCGCCCCCAGTGCGTGTAGCAATGAGCGCTGCACCATCATCGCATATCAGTGTTCCATTCACAAACAGGGTGCGCTGATTCATCAGCCCCATTGCCGCACCTGATACTACTCTAAGAAAGGCGTTTGGGGCCACTTCCCAGTCAGAAATTGCATTTGTCTCAGAGCCTGTGCCTAACCACATTTCTTTTGGAGCATAGAAAATCGCTGGGTTGCTGATGCTTGTTCCCCCTGTGAAGCGTAGCAGCGGCATGCTCAGTGAGAAACCACTTCTTAATCCATTGTAGCGGCTGGTATTTTTGACCGTAAAATTGCCACCAAAATTAAATTGAATTGTTCCCGTAGGCGGTGAGATCGGTAACGACAACGGACTAAATCCATTCGCGGTCAAAAGCAGCGTTGCGCCCGTTGTGCCATTCCCCGTATTGAAATTACCGTTCACGTTCAGGATTGCACCTGCTGCCGCTGTGGCTTTTGGAGAAGTGAGCACGATTCCAATACCTTCATTAGGGTGTGTCAGGTCTGGCGCAAGAATATCTTGCTGCACAGTTAGAGTCGTAACTGCATTAGCTGCACTACTCAGCACCATACCTGTATTGAATCTCGCACGGTCTGGCTGCCCTCCTCCAGCGGGGATATACGCCGCTTCACTTGTCGACGTGCCGATATTAATGTTACCTGTAACGGTATGGGAGAGTGTGGCACCTGGGTTAGCGTTCCAGATTAGTATCCCACGAGATAAAAACACATCACCTTGAATATTCAAGGGAGTGAATACACGCGTTGCGTTATCCTCCTTGTAGTCACCTGCAAATGCAAGCACCCCACGTGCCTGGCCGCCAAGATTTTGAATTGCTAATCCTCGCATAGTAATAGCTGGCGCGCCTGCCTGACCAATAATCTGCTCACGACTTGTTTGTTCTGGGTCATCAAATACGAAGCTCGGTGGTGGGGTAGGGTTGAATGAAGCATTAAGACCTGGCGGCGGTGTGGGCGAGGAATTGACCATTAACAGGTTGTTCAAATCATATGAACCGCTGCCGATAAGCTGCTGCTGCCCTTCATCGTTTCGAGTGAACACCACGTTGCAGATGTTGAACTCAGTAGGGTTATTGAATTGGTTAAAACCCACCACTCCATTGTTGTTAAAGACAGTTGATGTGTTTGGCGGGTCAGTTGGCAAAGGCGAAAGTTGCAAGGTGTGTGTCGTAGTGGTGCTTAGTGGCAGTATCACCCCAAATTGCCCACCCGAATTCACAGTCACATTCCTTACAATAACTGTGCGTCCTGTCCCTGTGGCATCAAACTGCAATGTCCCACCACTATTGACCGTAATAGACTGTAAGGGAAACGGTGGCGTCACGTTGATTGTAACCGTGTGCCCAGCATTGATTGTAACGACCGCATTGTTACTTAGCTCTCCTGGGTATGTTCCCGTCGCAGTAGTATTCCAAATGCTTGGGTCACTCCAGTTTCCTGAACTGATGCTGGTGTAGGTGGTTTGTGCCCAAGCGGTGGAGAGGCTTAGTGCCCAGCAGGCAAGCCACACAGCGGCCAGTCGTCGCACGCTTTGCATCACTTGTTGTATCGCTTTAGTCATTGCTACATCCGTTTAAGTTAAAGAGACTTGCGTATTACACTCTACATTCTACACATCTTGCTTCCCTCTTTTAGGCAGACAGCGGTCAGCTCAAACCTGTGCGGCACGGAGAGCACGATAGCTTGCACTTTGCGCACCCTTACTGCCAAAGCGATGCCGTGTTTGCTCTCTTGACCGAAAAGCGCTGCACCGCATACTGAATCCTCACCTATTTTCGCCCTGCTATGCCTTGTGCAGAACGTGCAGTCAGACTTTGCGAGTGCACAAAGGCACACGAGAACTTCAAAGCGTGCTTTACTTCAACGCATCACGCAAGCTGCATATTGCTTGCATTTTTCTCAGATTTTCCCTCAGCGGCTTGGATTTCAAGGGCAGCAGTGTGCCGTGAGAGTTTTCGGGGTAGGCTTACTTTGGGAGACGCTCTCCCTGCAACACTCTCTTTCTTCCCCTCTCGAACATGCTCGCTTCGCGTGCCATTGTGTTTTGTTTTTTGGTGATGGGTACAGTTGTAAAATTAGGTCTTTTTCACTTGCGTTTCAACTAAGTGCTCGTAAGAATGTGACTTCTATCACACCTCATCTTTTCTGTCACGCTGCCAGCTACTCCGCTCACTTTTACTTGAAGTTTGCTTTCGCTCGCAAAAGGCATTGCACCACTTTTTCAAAATGAGAAATCACTCTCCAAACTGCACAAAATGCCGCATTTCATTCTCAAAGTGAGAAACTGAATATTCCGTTATGCTCTTTTTTGAAAAAAGTTTTCAATTTTTTTGCCGCAACCATTTCACTCACCTAAATTTGCTTCGCATCACAATTGCGCTTGCAGCATTTTTCCCTGCATAGATGCCCTGCGGAAAGCACGCAACAGCGTATTTCTACTTGCAAGCGTATCCACTCTGAAGGCACAGAAATTGCTTGCCTCTTTACGAGGCAGAGCCCGACTCTAACAACACTTTTTTCCAGAAAGCACCAGCTTTGAGCCGCTTTCATCACAGACTAAACAAAGGAGGAACGCTATGTATGTCATTAAGCGTGATGGCTCACGCGAAGAAGTCAAAATCGAGAAAATTTTGCATGCGGTTTCGCGCGCGTGCCGCGGCATTGAAAACGTCGTTCCGCTGGAAGTCGCCAAGCGCACCATCAACGGACTGCACGAAGGCAGCACCACCGAAGAGCTCGACAATCTCTCGATTGAAACCGCCGTGATGCTCACGGTCGAAGAGCCGAACTATTCCAAAGTCGCCGCCCGAATGCTCGCCGAGACCATTCGCAAAGAAGCAGGACGCGACGAAGCCTTCCGCGATTACGTCAAAACCGCCGACGAACTGGGCTTGATTGATAGTCGCGTGCGCGCGCTCGCCGAAGAAGACTTGGACGCGATTGAATACGCCATCGACCACGACCGCGACGACCTCTTCGAATACTTCGGACTTCGCACCATCTACGACCGCTATCTTCTGCGACACCCGAAAACGCGCAAAGTCATCGAGCGCCCGCAATGGATGTTTATGCGCGTCGCCTTGGGTCTCTCGAAGAACATCGCCGAAGCGATTGAGTTCTACGACATCATCTCGAACTTTCTTTATATGCCCTCCACGCCGACGCTCTTCAACTCAGGCACGCGCCATGCGCAAATGAGTTCGTGCTACCTGCTCACGGTCGGCGAA